>JAJFMO010000039.1 GCA_020697475.1 Paenibacillaceae bacterium
TGGACGCAGACGCCAAAGCCGCACTGCTCGCCAAGCTTAAACCAGGCACGACTCTGATCCCTGAACTCGCTCCTTATAAGAACTGCATGATTGTTGTGGAGGATACGAATGATCGGATCGGCATCCGATCCGGCAATTACAGCAAAAACGGCTGGGCCAGAAGCGAATTTTTCTACGTTGAGGAACATGGCCGCATTATTGGGGACATCGCCTGGGAGTTCAAAAACTTTACGGGGTTAACCGCCTACCCTTGTGATGATAGCGTGTTGACCATCGACGGGGGCACCTTTTATTTGTCCGGGGACACTCCGCGGAGAATCGATCCGATCAAATATGTGCATAACGGCTTCCTGATCCGCCGCAGCCGCACCCGCATTCGCAACCAATGGGTCGGCCTCGAACCGGACAAAGTTGACGTCTCCCGCAACGCCCGCAGCGGGTTTTATTATTTCAACCTCGTGTACGACGTCGCGTTGGAAAATGTGCGGTTGATCCCGTTCGTCTACGACCGCGGCAACAAACAATTGAACGTCCCGAACGGAACGTACGGCATCGGTGGCAACACTGTGCTGAACGGCGTCTTCCGTAACGTCACAGCGGAAGGCAGCGACGCTCATTGGGGCGTGTTTGGCACAAACCTGTTCAAAAATTTCCAGCTGGAAGGCTGCCGCCTCAACCGGGTCGACGTGCACTTTCATTGCTGGAACTTGTATTTGAAAGATTGTGAGATTGGCTACAAAGGGTTCACGCTCACCGGCGGAGGCGACCTCTTCATCGATAACACCCGCTGCTACGGCAACGACTTTATCGCGATGCGCAACGATTATGGCTCAAAGTGGGACGGAGACATCCGCATCGCCAATTGCCGGTTGATCGTCCAGTCCGCCAAGAATGAAGTATGTGCCCTTCGCGCCGTCCCGAGCGATTTCGACTATCAATATCCGCTCGGCTACGGACGAAGCATTCAAATCGAAAATTTCACTTTTGACTTCAGAGCGGTTCCAAACTCCACCAACGTCTGCCGAATCATGAAAGTCGCCGACTTCTCCAAGACGAAATCCGGCGACCGGCTATTCTTCCCTTCGTATGTCGAGTTTCGCAATATCGCTGTGGAAGGCCGCGACCAAGGGGTGCGAATCATCGAGATGAAAGACGCTTCCGGCTTTCAAGTGCACAAGAAGGGCGGCTACGACGGGCAGATGCTGGAGCCGAATTGCTGCATGCGATTTGACAATATCCCGTTGGAGCACGTACCGGAACAACATCTCTTCTCCGCGAAAAACGTCAATTTTCTCCTCCATGCCAACAACTCGACGACAACCGGCCAAGGAGATGAAGGAGATGCGCTGTATCCACGAATCGAATTTTCGAACTGCAGCGGGTTTTACGGCCGTATCCAAGGGGTGGCCGCGGAGATCAATTTCAAGCAATGCTTGCTCAACGGACTGGCAACTAACGAAGGCGAAGCGATGCGGGGGAAAATCGTTTTCGAGCAATGCGCGTTCAAAGCGCACGCTCCAGATGACAAAGAGAAGTTCATGGCTCTGGATACGGAGTTGGGCACCACATTCATGAACAGCACTCTACTGGCACCGACCGTCGCCGGGAAATCGCGGCCCGATCTGGTCAACCATTATGACATCGTGGAGATGAATCGCTCGGTACGTTACAACCATCAGCATACCAAACTGGCCAAGGAGATCGTCGATGACTACTCCAGCCGGGGGAATGCGATAAGCGCGGAATTTGCGGCGATGCTGCACAGCCACGCGGAGTCGGTGTGGAGATGAAGTGGCCGAAAGATAAACAATTTAGCCCTGCAAAGCTTCCCTGGGTGGAAGCCTTGCAGGGCTACGATTATTTCCCAGCGCCGTTCAACTGGGCCTGGATTGCTTTATCCGCTTCCGCTTGGGCGTCCCTTAAGGCGGTGTTGACGTCTTTTTGCTTCAAGGCAACCGCTTTGTCGGCATTATTCAAGGCTGCCGTGACCGATTTGTCATAGATGGTCGGCACATGAGTCGGTCCGGGGGTTACATTGAAGATGGCATCGATGTGCTTCCCTTTCATGCTGGTGAGTTTGGTGCCGAAGCTTTTCTTATAGGCATCCGTTTTTTTCAACGCGGTCAATCTTCCATAACTATTCGTGATTTGCTGGACTTCATCGCTTCCGACGAGAGCCGTAACCTGGAAAGCTTGATCTTTGTGCTTGCTGACTTTGGACACAAGAAGCGCATGAAGATCCGTCTCCCTGCCGGTTCCGACGGAACCTTCAAAATTGGGGATCGTCGCCATGTCCCAGTTCATCTTATCTCCTGAAGTGTATACCTGTTCGATTAAACCGGACATTTTGTTGCCCCATTCCGCCAGCATGGCCAGCGTTTTGTCCTTCGTGAAGGCGTCGCTTCCGTAGGTGTATTTACTTCCATTGACGAACCCCGGAGTATCGTAAAGCCCTTGCAGCATGTTCAGCGTTTTCTTCCAGCCGTCCGTATCGATTAACGGCTTATTCGTCTTTGGATCGACATAGGGCAGCGACAATCCCGAACCGACTCGGGTGATCCCTGTCGTATCGATTCCCACGTAATCGACTCCGGCCTCGCTTCTCGTTACCTTCCGGGCCAATTCGACAGTTTGATTCCAGGACATGCCGTCCTTCGGATAACTCACACCGAATTTATCGAATATGTCCTTATTGTAATATAAAACCGAAAAATTCATAGCATAGGGCAGTCCCAGCAGCTTCCCTTGGGCTTCGAGGGCGCGCAAAGCGTTCAAAGCGGCCGGATCAAACTGATTCAAATCCACGTTATATTTTTTGATATATCCTTCGGCGTCTTCAACGAGATCCAATTTCTGAAAATCGGCGACACTCGTATTCGCTACCAAAATAATGTCGGGAGGAGTTCCGGCGGTCACCATATCCTCGGGATTGGTCCCTTTCCCCGCTTTTTTTACCATGCTCAGCGTGATGTTCGGGTATTTCTTCTTAGTGGGGTTGACAAAAAAGTTGTTGAATTCATCTTCTGTGAGAGCGTTGTAAACATAAAGCATGAGTGATACCGGTGAATTATCTTGCTTCACAGCTTCGGTCTTGCCAGAGTCTTGCGTCCCATTCTGCGATACGGCACTCTCGTTACCACAACCGGCGATCGTCATTGCGAGTAATACGGCAAACAATAAAAGAAGCCAATTTCTTCGCATGTGCATTAACCTCCCTGTCGGAATTAATAGGATCATGCATACTTCTTGGATGTTTGAACTTTTGTTGACAGCGCTGTCAGGATTGTTTTGTTGCCGCTCCCAATTTCATATTTAATATATCCTATATATTTTTGTGGTTTAGTATACGTCAACCACAGTATCTTGTCTATTGTTTAAATGTCCCCTCTGCGGCTTTGCTTTCATACAGCGCCTCAATTCAGGTATAATGAATAATATTTTCGGCAAACGGAGGGTCGGCGAATGCGTTCAAGATTGCCTATATACAAGACGACGTTGGTCGTTCTCTTATTCGCTATCCTTACTCTGCTTTCGGTGGACGGGAAGCCGCCAGCATCAACCCCGCCGCACACTGCCCAAGGAGGAATCAACTTGCAGCAAGCAGCCGGCAGTCCGGTTATTCGCGATTTGTCCTACCTCCAAGCCTCGATTGGCGCATACGAGAAGTTCGAGGCGTCCTTCCAGGTAGACGGAGAGTTCGACAATCCTTACGATCCCGACGAGATCGACGTGGTCGCCCATTTTACTTATCCAGATGGTCAAAAAGCAACGGTCCCCGCATTTTTCGACGTCCCCTATGCTTCGGCGAATGGCTCGACGCTGTTGAACTATAGTCCGAAGTTGTATCGCAGCGCGGGACAACCGACGTGGAAAGTTCGGTTCTCCGGCGGGGCGGTGGGAACATATCATTTTACCATTAAAGCGAAAGATTCACAGGGTCGGGAGACGAGCAGCCAGCCGGCCGCTTTCACCATAAAACCGTCGACTTCGCAGGGGTATGTCCAGATCGCTGCGGGCAATCCGACGATGTTCGAGACGTCTGCCGACGGCAATCTGTTCTATGGGAGCGGGAGCAATATCGCCTGGGTTCGTTCTAACGACACGAAAGATCCGAGCAAGCTGAGCTACGAATATTTCATGAAGCAGGCGGAAGGCAATACGTCGCTGACTCGGGTATGGCTGTGCCACTGGGCGTGGCTGGAGTGGACGCGCGATGCGAGCAAGGCGGATACTGCGGGTTACGGGGGCAAGCTTCAATACAACCAATATATCGCCTCGGCGATGGACCGGGTGTTTGAACTTGCCGAACAGGAGAATTTGAAACTCATCCTTGCGCTCGATGACAACAACGAGCTGATGGACGCAACGACGTACGACAGCTGGGCATTCCACCCGTATAACGCGAAGAACGGCGGGCCGGCGGCCTCTGTCGAGGATTATTGGAAAAATCCGGAGGTTCGCACGCTTTACAAGAAACGGCTGCGCTATATTATCGCCCGCTGGGGCTACAGCACCAGCCTGATGACGCTCAATTCGTGGAACGACATGACGCGGCCGAACGCCGATCAGGTCGCTTATTTGCAGGATTTGCGCGATTATGTGCACAAGCTGGCGGACGATTACCGGCCGGTTATTTATGGCTCCAATTTCCGTTTTCAGGCGAATGCGGTGTTGGATTACGTTTATTCGGGCAAAGAGAAAGATCAGACGAAACCGAATGTGCAAAATGAAACGTATTATACCCGGGACGCCGATTGGTTCAAGACGGTATTGCAAGGGCAAGTGTGGGACGGGTTGGTTACTGGGGACGCCGCGAGGATGGTGTGGCCGCACAATCTGGTCGATCAGACCGGCTCTTGGTCGGTGTTTCGGAGCTTGTTGGCGTTCGTCAGCGACGTGCCTCTGAATAAGAAGAGATGGAGCCCGTTGGCGGTGAAGGTTGTGGCAGCGCAAGCTGCAGCTGGCGAAGGACTCGAGCCCGGCAATTCAGACATCCGCGTGATCCAGCTGGAGTCGTACGGCGACGTGCCCAACTTCGGGGTGAAGGCGCCGGAAAATGTGTTTGCCATCGACGAAGGCGAGAACAACCAGTGGCTGGAAGGGTTCGGCGTCACATTGTACGGGGCGAATCGGAAAGAATGGCGCAACCCGCCGACATTGGTGTTCACCCCTCCCGTCGACACGACGGCAAAGCTGTTGGTTGAAGTGAACGAGGTTGGCGGCGGAACGAATACGCTGAAGGTGGATGTGAACGGCAAGACCGCGAAGTCGGTTACCTGGTCCGGGGGCCGGAAAGTGCTGAAGGGGGAGGAGAGGTTTGTCGAGGTTCCGCTTATCGCGGGCGAGAATCGCATCCAACTCGACAATACCGGCGGCGACTGGCTAAGAATTCAAAAAATCTATATCCTGCTTGATTCCAACGATCCGGCGTACCTGCTGACAGCCAAAGGTTTGGGAAACGGCGACGCGGCTATCATTTATATCAATAATCAAACGTATGGCGAGCTTTACCGGAAGGTGTTGTCCGGGCAGCCGGTTCCACTCAGGGATGTGGATCTTTCGATCGGCGGGCTGAGCGACGGGTCATTCGAAGTCGTGCAGTACGACCCGACGAGCGGGGCGGAGCTCGGCAAGCAATCTGCGACAAGCAAGGGCGGCGTTATGTCCGTTCACATCGAGCGGATGCAGATGGATGCGGCGCTCAAGATCAGACGCTAGCCGCCACTCGGCCTGCTTCGCGATAAGCGGACGGCGTCATGCCCTTCACCTCATAGAAAACCCGGGAGAACGTCTTATACGAACCGTATCCCACCTCGTAAGAAATTTGCGAGATGCTCATCCCGGTAGACAACAACAGGCTGCAAGCGTGTCGGGTCCGCACTTCGTGCAGGAACACGACGAAGCTGCGGCCGATTTGTTTTTTGAACCTTTTGCTCAAATTGGACGGACTGACATGGAGCTTCGCAGCGATATCCTGCAACGTAATTTCTTCGCGATAATGCTCGTGGATATAACGAATGACGGGCAGGAGTGAACCGGCGTCCGGGAACGTAGCGGCATTCAGGGTCGTGACGTCGGCTCGGCGCCGATATCGATCGAAGCGAATGAGCAACTCCATCAGTTTGATGCGCAGAAGCGTATTCCTCCACGAATTCGTTCCCCGATACTCGAGTTGCATGTCGCGGATCGTCTGCTCCATCCATTGCGCATCCGCGTCTTCGAACTGAACGAAGGGAGTCGCGGGTGGCTTGTCCTCGTCAAGCAGCCGATGAACTCCCGGATCGAAGTTCGTGTCGAACAATAAGGCCATGTCAAAATCGCAATTGTACAAAATGAGCGTGTTACCAAGATCGGGGCGGATTTCGTGTATCTGGTGCGGCAGAATCAGCGTGAACGCTCCAGGCTTCAGCCGATGGGGAGTCCCGTTAATGATCTCGCAGCCCGTTCCTTCGATCACATACAAAAATTCCAGAAAGTCGTGGCGATGAGCCGGGTAATGTTGGTCCAACCGATGCGTTGTCAGATAGAAAGGGAACGATGGATGCCTCCGGTAATACGTGCTTCGATATCGCGGGATAGAGGTCATGGTCGTCACCTCGCAAGCGAAAATATGAGATAATTCTGAAATATATGACATTCGAAAGCGTTTTTTTTATTATATCATAGTTCTAAACCAACGATGGGGGGATGAGTGCAATTTCGCAGGACAAAATTCGCTTCGGCATGATCGGGGCGGGAAATATCGGAGCCACGCATTTGAAGGTGTTAACACAGTTGGAAGACGTGGAGGTACGCGCTATTACGGATGTCGTGGCGCCAAGCGCGCAGGCTCTCGCCGCGGAACACGGAATCGGCCGAGTGTATGCGACCGTGGAGGAACTTCTGGGCGACGAGCAAATCGATGCGGTTGTCATCGGAGTGCCGAACAAGTGGCACGCTCCGCTGGCTATTCAGGCGATGCGGCACGGCAAGCACGTGGTGCTGGAGAAGCCGATGGCGATCAATGTGCAGGATGCCAAGGAAATCGTCAGAGTGCAGCGGGAAACCGGCAGAGTGCTGATGATCCCGCATCAGATGCGCTGGGAATGGCTCAACATGCAAGTGAAGGAGCAGGTTGCGAGCGGTGCCCTCGGGCATATTTACAATGCCAAAGCCGGGTGGTTCCGCCGCAAAGGGATTCCCGGATGGGGCACCTGGTTTACGCGCAAGGAGCTGTCCGGCGGCGGGCCGTTGATTGATATCGGGGTTCACCTGCTCGACGTCGCATTGCATCTGATGGGCAGCCCGAAGCCCGTCTCGGTATTCGGCTCGACGTATGCCGAATTCGGCCCGAAGAAGCGGGGAATCGGCACTTGGGGCAAGCCGAACTGGGACGGCGTATACGATGTTGAAGATTTGGCCACGGCGCTGATAAAGATGGAGGACGGCAGCACGCTGTCGCTCGAAGTCAGCTGGGCTGTACATTCGGATACGAGCAATGCGACGTTCATCGACTTGATGGGCTCCGAAGCCGGCGTGTCGATTCGCGGCAAGAAGGGGAAATTGTTGTTCGAGCAAGAAGACCGCGCGCAGGAGCGGGAATTCGTCGCCCCCGAGCAAGATGAAGGAGCGCGGACAAGACTGCACCGGCATTTTCTCGAATGCGTCCGGGAAGGCAAGCAACCGCTGACGTCGGCGATGACAGGGCTGACGAACAATTTGATATTGGAAGCGATCTATGAATCTTCTCGTACGGGAAGGGAAGTTCGGCTGGATTGGAGCGGAATCTAAGGGCCCGGAGAATAACAATCGCAACGAGGGTGGATCATTCTTCCGATCTCTGTTGTCCCCGAATTTCTTTCAAATAGACTGATCAACGCAGTCGAATTTCGGGGACAAAGGCGAACGCTGCCGCTTCTTCAGAACGATTCCACCCTCTAATGCAACTTATTCACCGGATTTCTATATAGGAGGATTGAGATAATGAGCATAATGGGCAAACGCGGGTGCTTCATGGCTTGTTCTTTACTGGCGTTCGTACTGCTGGTCACCGCTTGCGGCGGAGGCGGCGCCAATTCGGCACAGCAATCGGGTGGGAACGGCGCCCAAGCGCAGGAGCCGGCCAAGCCGGCAGCCAAGCCGGAGGAGCAGAAACCGGTTGAACTGAAACTTTTTTCCCAGAAGCTGAAGTTGTCGGATGAGGAGTTTCAACGGTGGGTCGTCGATCCGGTCAAGAAAGCGTACCCGAACATTACCGTGAAATGGTATTACTATGATGGCAGCAAGAAGACGGCGGATATCGAGCAGCTGTGGACACAAGGCGTCAAACCCGATATCATCTACGCTTCGCAATATTACGCTATCGAGTTCAGCACGAAGCTGAAGGCCGTCAGCGACCTGCGGGATTTGATCAAGAAGAACAATGTCGATGTGGGCAAGTTCGAGCCGGCCAATATGGATGCGATCAAGAAATACGGTGCGAACGGGGAAATCTATGCGCTACCGTTCGCCTCCAACTTCTATGGCCTGTGGTATAACAAGGAATTGTTCGACAAATTCGCTGTGGCGTATCCGAAGGATGGAATGACTTGGGACGATGCGATCGCTCTGGGGGCGAAGATGACGCGTACCGACGGCGGTACGCAGTATCACGGACTGGGCACCAACGGAGGAGACAAGATGGTGTCCCAATGGTCGCTTCCGTATATCGACCCGAAAACCGACAAAGTGCTGCTCGATCGGCCGGAATGGACCAAGGCGTTTACGACGCTGAAGGGGATTTTCGATATCCCGGGCAATTTCGACGACAAGATGTACAGCAATTTCTCCGGCGGCCCCGATCAACTGCGCAAGGACAAGACGCTGGCGATGGTGCCGTATCACAATATCATCAGCCGGTTGGTCGAATCGGAGAAAGCGGACGGTCTCAAGTGGGATGTGGCTCAGTATCCTTCCATTCCCGGCAAGCCAAATATTTATGGCGAGGTTCAAGCCGATTCCTTCATGGTCGCTTCCAGCAGTGAGCATAAGGACGAAGCGTTCAAGGTAATCAATCTGCTCACGTCCGCCGAAGTTCAAACGATGATCAACAAGGAAGGCAAGCTGACCTCCTTTAAAGATCCGAAGATTAAGCAAACGTTCGGCGCGAACACTCCTGAGTTGAAGACGAAGAATATCGCTGGAATTTTCAAAAGCAGCCCTGCCCCGCTGCACGCCGAATCGCTCTATGAAGAGGACGGAACGAAAGTCGTTCGTTCGACCTACAAGACGGCCATGAAGGGCGACAAAGATATCAACACGGCTTTGCGGGAAGGCCAAGAGGCGATCGAGAAAGCCATCGCGGCGATCAAAGGGAAGTAAACAACAATAGGAACAGCAGCAAGGCGTGAATGGTATGCAGTGAAGCGGACCGTCCGCCTTGCTTTCTTTTTTCATGAACGAGCATGGGGTAAAGGAGGAATCGATCTTAACAAGTAAAAGCGATCGGATCGTTTCCGGCGTAAGCCGGTTCGATATATTACGAGGAGGGATATAATATGTCTAAGAAATGGATGGCTCTCTGTTTGGCCGCAAGTCTCTTGTTTTTCCTCGCATTGCCGAAGGTTTACGCGAATCCGTCCGTAACGGTCAACATTGATCGCACAGTGCCGTTCTCTCAAGCATTGACCCAAAGCAATCTGGAATTGGGCGTTACCCACACCCAGGCCTATTATGGAGACGGCACGAACAGTACGGCAGTGGCAACCGCGGAGTCCCTATTGACTTCGGCATCCAAGTACCAAAACGTGCACATCATGGGTTTCGGCTCCTCCAATCCAGCCCCAGCCCCTAATTCCAGCAATTATAATGACGGCACGGAGCCGGCTTACAATTGGGCCAATCTGGATTCCAAGATGCAGTCGGTTATCGATTCCGGAGCCGTCCCGGTAATCACTTTGTGCTGTGCTCCAGACTGGATGAAGGACGCTTCCTATCAACCCGGCGCCTCAGGCTCTCTGACGCTGACCATGGATCTCAAATTCCCGGATTCCACCAAGGTGAATTCGCCGATGATCGCGCTTCGCCACGGTACAACGAATGCCATTGAACTGTATGTCAAGGACGATCCTGTTCAAGGCGAAGCGGTCGTTTATTATAAAAGCGGGGGAACGGATGTGGCTGTAGGAGGACCGCTCACCTATGCAAGCTATTATCATCCGATCACCATTACGGTCGATGTGGCGACGAATACGTTCAGCCTGAAGTCCGGCGGTGTTACGACGAATGGAATTGCGTTTCAGAATTCGGCGACTGTAATCGATAATCTGTATTTTTCCACACCGTCCTCGGCTGCATCGCTTTTTTACCTGGATAACATTCGCATTGAAACGGACACCGGTTCAGCGATGCTGAACGATAAGTATTTGGATGATTCCGCGGGCAGTAAACCGCCGGGATGGATTGTCAGCGGAGCTACGGGTTCGGCGACAGTGGCCTCAGAAACAAGCGACAACCGCTTCAAGGTCGATTCAACTTCCACGACGACGGCATACAAATATTTTGGCAAAACAAATTGGGACTTGATCGAGGATGAACCGTTGGACGATTATTTCGATGAGTTCGCCGAGTTGGCTTACCAGGTCGCCAAGAGGTACCCGACCGTCGAATATTTTCAAATCTGGAATGAGGTCAAAGGGTTCTGGGACAATGTGACGAATACCAAGGACGAAGTCAGATTCACGACCTTTTACAATACGATTTACGATAAATTAAAAACTTTGGAAACCCAGTCGCGCCACATTTATTTGGGCGGCCCTTACCTTTCCACCAAAGGCACCGGCTCGGGCAGTTTCCTGGATGCCAACGGCCAGCAGAAGTATACCGGGGATTATATCGTCGATCCGATCCGTCAGGAGGACGAAGATTTTATCAATTATTGGCTGCGAAACAGCCATGGGGCGGACTTCTTGTCGTTGGACCGAGCCACCCTCGATTTCAGCGACACGAATAAGCCGAACTATACTCAGCAAGAAATTGTTACGCTTACGCATTGGTTTGCCGATGTCGCGGACCAGGTTAACGCGCTGATGGATACGTGCACAGCCGAGTCCCCGAGCCATCCGACTTGCGAGAACGGCCGTCTGCCGATCTGGTGGTCGGAGAGTTACGGTCAAACACAGAATACGACTGCCGACAGCTTTGCTTCCACGGTGTATTCTTCGATGCTCTACCAGATGGTCATTTCAGGCGCAGCGGTCGATTTGTTGTGGAATCCGCATCAAGACAGCGGCCCGATGAGCCATAATTTGTTCAAGAGCACGAACACGAGCGACGGCTCCGCGTTGCCGAACTATTATGCATTCAAGGCGTTCCACACGGAGTTCAGCAAAGGTAAGCCGCTATATAAAACGACTTCGTCCGACCCGATGTTGAAAGTGTTGGCCAACGATACCCGGACACTTCTCATCAACCAGCATGATTACGCTGTCGATGTCGTCTTGCAAGGCGGGGTTATTACGTTGGACGCTTATGAGACAAGGCTGATCGACCTGTCGCTGGCGACGGTCACCGATTCGACAACCGGCAATCCGATGTCGAATACCCAGAACTTGTCATCAGCTCCAACGAAGCTTGCCGAAGACAACTTCAACGGGGATACGGCCGGCTCCGCGCCAAGCGGTTGGGTGCTGGGAACCGGAACGAATTTGACGGTTACGGCGGACAACACTCCCAGTACCTTCAACAAGAGCATGAAATTGGCCGATACTTCCACGACATTGACGGATAAAGCGACGGCACAGAAATCGTTCACTTCCACTTCGGATGTGGTGACCACTGAATTTTCTTATATGCACCAGACCGGCGTGGATTACAATGTGATTCTCGTCCAGCGCGGTACAACCCGGGCGGTAGAGCTTCATGTGCATGCCAATGGGGACATCGCCTATAATTACGGCACGAAAGTCGTCCTTACCTCGATTGCCGCCAATACGTGGTATAACCTGAAGATTGTCGCCGATCCGTCATCCGATACCTACGATTTGTATGTGGGTCAGACGAAGATCAATTCGACGCCGATTCCATTCAAGACAACGGTTCCTTCACTTGACAATATTAAATTTCAAACGTCCAGCACGGCGGACAGCACCTTCTTTATCGATAACGTCTATGTCTATTGAACACCTCTGCAACTGCAGCGCCTATTCTCCAGGGAAGAAAACCGCGGTACGGCCGAATGGCTGTACCGCGGTTTTCTTCTAAATTTACAGTCATTAACCATCCGCTTTC
>JAJFMO010000499.1 GCA_020697475.1 Paenibacillaceae bacterium
GGTGCCGCAACAAGACCGCCACTTTTCCCAAGCATGGTCGGAGGCGTTCGTCCAGTTCATCGATTTCCATCGTACGATCGAAGAGTTGGAGCAAGCTGCGGATGAAATGCTGCACGCGGGAGCCTATTTCAAGGAGTTGATCGACGCAAGACGCCGCTTCCCTCAAGATGATTTGCTCAGTCAGTTAGTCCTATTGCAGGATCGGGGAGAGCCGGTGACCGAGGAGGAGATGATCGCGACTTGCGTCCTGCTGCTCTCGGCGGGTCATGAGACCACGGTGAACTTGATTGCCAACGGCTATTATCTGCTGCTCCAGCATCCGGAACAACGCGAGAAGCTGAAGGAGGACGAGTCATTGCTGGCCAATGCGGTAGAGGAGATACTTCGTTACGAGCCGCCGGCGTTGACGACCTCGCGGTGGGTTTCCGAGGATATGGAGTTCTATGGACGTTCTCTCGAAAAAGGACAATTCGTCATCATCGCTCTAGGCGGAGCCAATCGCGACGAACGAGTGATGTCGGAACCGGATCGTTTCGACATCGCCCGCAACCCGGTGAAGCACCTGTCCTTCGCCTCCGGCGCGCATTATTGCATCGGCGCTCCGTTGGCCCGGCTCGAGGGGCAGATCGCGATCGGGATGCTGGCGAAGCATCTGCGGCAGCCGCGGCTGCTGGAAGCGCCGCAGTGGAAGAACAGCATTGCTTTGCGGGGATTCGAAAGCTTGCGAATCGAGGCCGATGTCAATCTGTAAATTGTTTGAACACGATCGTGGAATTGTTGCCGCCAAAGCCGAATGAGTTGGAGAGAATGACCCTGAGCTTGCATTCCCGCGCCCCGTCGGTGACGAAGTCAAGCGGCAGCTCCGGATCCGGATCGCTGAAATTAACCGTCGGCGGCACGATCTGATCGCGCAACGCCAACATGCAGACGACTGCTTCGATGGCCGCGCTGGCGCCCAGAGTATGGCCGATGGCACCCTTGATCGAACTGACCGGGATTCGAGCGGCGGGTTCACCGAAGCATCGCTCAATACCTAACGATTCTGTGCGATCCCCGACGGATGTCGCCGTTCCATGAGCGTTGATGTAATCCACATCGCGGGCGGATAGCTGCGCGGCGGCCAGCGCCTTGCGCATGGCGGCCTCGACGTGAATCCCCTCGGGATATGGCATGACGATATGGTGAGCGTCGCAAGACATGCTGAATCCGGCGATTTCACCGTAAATTCGCGCTTTGCGCGCCAAAGCGTGTTCCAGCGCTTCGAGGACGAGAATCCCGGCTCCTTCGCCGATGACGAACCCGTTGCGGTCGCGCGAGAACGGGTGGCAGCCCGCTTCGCCCGGCGCCATCACCCGCAGGAAATCGAATCCGGCGTAACCGGCAGCCGAACACGGAGAGTCGCTGGCACCGGCGAGCATAACGTCGGCTCGGTTCATCGCGACGGCGTCATACGCCAGACTGATCGCCTGATTGCCCGAGGAGCAAGCGGTCGATACGGTGAGATTCGGCCCTTGGGCGTTGAACAGGATCGCCAGGTGCCCGGACAAGGAATTATAGGAGAGCAGCGGGATGAAGAACGGGTTGATTTTACGGTATCCACCGAGGAAGAATTGGCCAAATTGCTGCTCCGTGGAACTTGCAGCTCCCGTACCGGAACCGAGAATGACGCCGAAGCGCTCTGCCTCGGAAGACTCAAGTTCCAGTCCGGCATCCTTCAATGCCTGTGTGGCGCAGGTTGCCGCCATATGGACGAACCGATCGGCTCGAATCTCGGCGATCTCCGGAGCCGGCTCGTAGTCGGGAATGAACGCCACTTGTCCGGCGCGGTATTTGCCAGCCTGGCGGATATAGTCCGGGATCGTTTGGTAGGCGTGGCGATTGTCGAGAATTCCCGCCCAAGTATCCGCCGTGGAACCGAGCGAGGTCAAACAATCGACACCGGTCACAACGACTCTTCTCAAGAAACGGCTCCTTTCTCGGCGGCGAGGAAGTCCAATGCGCTTCCGACGGTGGTCAGGTGAACCAGTTCAGAATCTTGGATCTGCCGGCCAAGCAAATCTTCCAGCAGAAAGATCAATTCCGTCATGTTTACGGAATCCAGCCCCAGATCATCGACGAAAGACATGTCATCAGTGATTGGATGATCGATTTTGTAGTTCTTGCGAAGAAACTTCATGAGCTTGCTTCTGATTTCCGGCATATCCATAATTCGCGAATATCTCCCTTATAAAACGTGTTATAAGATTCATTTTCCCAGAGATGGCAAACGATTGTCAATGGAACTTAAGGAGGCTTTTTACGGTGCATAACGATAAAGAAAAGAGGGACTATCGGCTGAACGGGCCGGAGAACAAGCGCGCACAGGACAGAGGACTGGCCGAAGCCATGTGGTACAAAAGTCCGGTGCCGCGCGAAAGGTTGCGGGAATTAATGACGCGCAAGAACGGACCGGCGATCCGTGACACCCTGCTCGGTTTCCTCGTGCTGATCGGAGCCGGCATCCTGGCTTGCTATTCCTGGGGCACTTGGTGGGCGATTCCGGCCTTCCTCCTCTACGGGACCATCTACGCCTCGACCGGCGATTCGCGGTGGCACGAGACGTTGCACGGCACCGCCTTCAAAACTCCTTGGATGAACGAGGTCGTCTATCAGATCGGTTCATTCATGATTTTGCGCCAGGCCACCCCTTGGAAGTGGAGTCACTTCCGCCATCATCGTAATACGTTAATTGTCGGGCGCGATCCGGAAATTCCGTTGAAGCCCAAGCCGGTAGCCCGCTCGCTGTTCATGGAGGTTGTCCATCTGTTCGGGAGCACGCAGGAATTGAAAGAGTTGGCGCTGCATTGTGTGGGGAAATTCGACGCGGAGGAGTTGGATTATATTCCGCAATCGGAATATCGAAAGGCGATCTGGGAAGCGCAAGCGTACGCGTTCATTTTCCTCATGGTTATCGTTGCCTGCATTATTATGGGGAGCTTGTTGCCCGCGATGCTGGTCGGGTTGCCGACCTTCTACGGGATCGGACTGGTGCTGATTACAGGGACGATGCAGCATGTGGGGTTGCCGGAGGATGTGCTCGATCATCGCTTGAATTCACGCACGGTGCATATGAACCCGATCATTCGTTTTCTGTATCTGAATATGAATTACCACCTGGATCACCATATGTATCCGATGGTTCCCTACCATGCCTTGCCGGCTTTGCACGAGGAAATCAAGCGGGATTGCCCTGTGGCCAACCCGAGCATCTGGTCGGGATTTCAGGAAATCTTCGAGATTCGACGCCGGCAACGCAAGGATCCGTCCTATGTCTTCATCCGCCCTCTGCCCCCCACTGCGCGTCCATATAAATTTCAGATCCATGATGGGGTTAAAAAAGCTTCCGGATGAGGGCGGAGTTGAAGGCGATGTCCACCCCTAACTATGCGACGTGC
>JAJFMO010000500.1 GCA_020697475.1 Paenibacillaceae bacterium
ATAGTGCGCCGCCGTAATTTTACCGTCTTTCGTCGCCCCCAGCTTCACCAACGCTTCCATGCCGATATGAACTGGGGAAGTGACCAGATCTTCTTCACGGCTGTTTTCGATGTGGACCAACGCCCCGTCGACTGCGAGCGAAGCCATATAGGCCAGCAGTTCCAACTGGACCGAGCCTTTGCCCCCAAATGCGCCGCCTACCAGCGGAGTAACGACCGTGAGAAGCCCGGGCTGGACATCGAAGAACGTACAGAGCAATCTTTTGATATAAAAAGGAGCCTGACTCGTCGAATGGATAATGATTCGCTGATCCGGCATAATTTCCGCTTTGGCGCAACGGGATTCCATAGCGACGTGATCCGATGGCGGGAACGAGACCGTCACTTCCGCCGTCACTTCGCTTGCCGACCACCCGGCATCCATGTTTCCTTTGCGTATTTTCGTATGGTTGGCGATATTCGTTCCGGGTTTGGGCACAATATTCGCCGTTTGCGGCTGATACTGCGTATCGTCATGCACGAGAGGGGCGCTTGTCTCGAGCCCGTCTCCTGGCGAATGAACGATGGGCAACGGCTCATATTCGACGCGAACCAGCGATGCAGCGTGCGTCGCTTGCCACGGCTCGTCAGCTACGACGATCGCCACCGGTTCGCCGAAATAACGCACCTTGTTCACCGCGAGCGGCGGACGATCGGCGAGCAGCGGCCCGACCGGCTTAGCGAACGCTGTGCTCGTAACGACAGCCCGCACGCCAGGTGCATTCTGCGCTTCCGAAACGTCGATCGAACGAATGATCGCGTGGGCATGGCTGCTTGTATGAAGCTTGGCATGCAGCGTGCCGGGCGACATTGTATCAGCGATATATTTTGCCCTGCCGGTCACTTTGTCCCATATATCTTTGCGAGGCACGGATTTGCCGATATACGAATACGGTTCCTGGCTCATTTTCTGCCCCCTATGAATGAACCAGCTGTTCTCGGTCAATCGCTTGCGGCGGCTTCTCCATCCAACCTCTTTCGATCATCAATTTCGCCCCATCCTCGGCGTACAAAGCAACTTCTGCAGATTGGCGAACGTACATAGCGGCTAGATCCGACCTCGGACTTACGGACATCGATACTCCATATTGACCGATCGCCGAAGCGATTAGCGCCGAGATGTGATACATCATCAGCTTGTCGGAGAACGGTGAGACTGTCGAAGCCGTCACCTCGGAATCCCATTGAATCGGAGCGGTCAAATATTCCTCATCGAGGAAATTGGAAAAGATGTCAATTTGCTTTTGCGACAAGTCACGGCCTCGTAAGAAATACTTTTTTACTCTATCTTCCTCCGCCGTCTGGCTGAAGCCGATAATCAGCGCTTTACCGATTGCATTTCGTCGAATATTGTAAACAAGGTTGGAAATTTCCGGAGCGATAAGTGGACGTTTGTCGGCGAACAGTCCTCCAAGGAAATCTTTATCATAAACAAATTCAGCTGTTTCAGGAATGTCAATATACGGTCCCCGGGAATAGACGCCTTTGTTCAAAGCAATCTCCGTTACGCGACGATTCAACTCGATGGTCGTTTGCAAGCTGTCTTCGAAATAGGCGAGCACATCCGCTCTGGCGGCCGTTGCCAGAGCCATGCCGTAAGCAAATAGCCCGTAACTGGCCATATTGAAAATGTACATTAACATAAATACATCGGAATATAGGGGCGGCGCCTTCAGGTTCACATCTTGATCGCCGAAACCGACCGGAATCGGATATGATTCTTCGGTAAAAATTTCTTTTATGGCAATCAGGTGGTTTTGCGTGATCTGTAAAGCAAACTCAATCAATTTCAACACATCGGGATCGCTGGACGTCGCCTTAAAATATTGAAGACCGCAACTTACCATCGAATCGTTCATGTAATTCACCCATAGATTGGACAGTTCCGTTGCCATCAATCGGGGGTTGTGAGTAACTTCCATTGAAGACGTCTCCTTTCCGCATGCAGGACATGTTGTCATTAGCTTCCCTTTGCTGGAAGAAATTATGCGTCTTCAAGTCTTTTTACCGTCAATCGAATCCCTTATAAATTCAAAAGAAAAAGCCGCCTGATGTGGCGGCTTTAACTGTCAAAACATGTTCTATTATGCGTTTATTTTTGGCAAATTACTGAGGAAACTACCGCTTCAAATATTCATCGATATGCAGCTGCTGCTCCGCCTGGAAGGCATGTGCCTGGGCGTCCACCGCCTCCGGAGAACAAATGTTGCGCAGCTCCGCTTCCAGCTCGGCGGCTTTGTCCGGGAACCGGTCATACACGTTATGCAACTCGTCGGGATCCTCGGCCAGATGGAACAGTTGGTGAGGTGAGGCAATGTAATAAATCAGCTTCCAATCGCCTTTGCGGACCGCGAACGAGCCCGACAAGCTGCCTTGTCCGTGGTATTCCGAGAAGATCACGCGCTCTTTGTCGTCGTCGGCGATGAGTTGAAGAGGCGTCCCCAGCCAACCTTCAGGGTTGTTCGTCCCTGTCGTGTGGAATAACGAAGCCCGAATATCGTGCGCATCCACCGGGGTATTCACGACCTTCCCGTTCTCATAGTCCGGGCCGGCGGCGATGCACGGAATGCGAATCCCGTCATCGTACAAGGTTGACTTCAGCCACAACCCGAACTTGCCGATCATAAAACCGTGATCAGCCGTGTAGATGATGTTGGTGTTCCCGCTGAGCCCCAACTCTGCTACGGAATCCATCAATTTCCCCAACAAGTAATCCATGAAGCTGATCTTGGCGAAGTAACCCCGGCGCCAGCCCGCCTCTTGTTCGTCAGTGAATCCGATGTTGCCTTGATGATATCGCAGATTTACCGCATACGGATGCTGCGCCGATTCACAGTCTTCCCCGAATTTCGGCCGCTCAACGCCGTCCTTGTACATATCCCAATATTCCTGCGTGGTGTACATCGGCGGATGAACGTTATGCATGTTGATTTTCATCACCCATGGCCGTCCGACTTGGCTGGACTTGTTGCTCAGCCAGTCAATCGCAATATCGATTAACTGTTCGTCCGCACCTTGATGATGCTGCTCCTCAGTTCCGACCCCATATTGATTTGCTTTGCGGGAATCCGCATCTTCCTTCTCAGCGGGTCGACGGATCACATTTTTCAGACCCGGCTTATCCTTAAGACCCATCCTGTACATTTCGCTAAATCCCATGTTTGCCGGGTCATCATAAAGGTCGACCTTGCCCACCAATACGCTGTGGACGCCTTGCTCCGCAAGCTTCGTCGCGTATGTCGGCTGTTGCGGCGGGTTGTTGATAAAACAGGTGCTGTAAATGTTCACTTCGTGCGACCGTTTGCCGGCATTGAACGCCTGTCTTGAAGGGAAACAAAGCGGCGCAGGGCAGTACGCGTTGTAAAAGACCGTTCCTTGCTCCGCCATC
>JAJFMO010000501.1 GCA_020697475.1 Paenibacillaceae bacterium
TTAAGCTTGGCGAGCAGTGCGGCTTTGGCGTCTGCATCCAGTTTGACGGGTATGGACTTGTTGGAACCGATTACTTGGAATCTGGGCGACGCCGTATTGTAGCTTTCATCGATGTGGAATTTCGTCATCCCCCACTGCACATCGGTTTGAATCGTGATGAGATGGGTATCTTTGATCCAAAATTCCCCCGAACGGTTGTCAACCGGCAATCCCGCTTTGTTCGCGTAATCGTGCGCCTTCTTGATTTGCACTCCGTCGTCGTTCTCTCCGTCGCCGACGGCGCCGAATAGCTTGTAGTTGATGCTATGGGTGGGGAGGAGGTGCGCTTGCAGGCCGTTCATCAAGCTGATAACGCTTCCTCCATCCTCCGGCTCGTCGGCTCGCACAATGGCATAGGTTGCTGCACCGCCGTCTCCAGCCCGAAAACAGCCGAATGTGGAGACGATTGAGTCTTCTTGCAGGCTAGCGTCTTCACGTAAACTTTGCAGTGTGAGTTTTTGGATTGTGGATCCCATCGAAACCCCGCCTCCCTCTTCACCGGCACCTCCATGGCGGGAATCTTGAACGAGAGACGCTCCCAGAGCCAATGAGACTCCCGCCACACCCATCGAGGCCAGCAGCTTACGTCTACTGATTCGATCATGCGATGCCGATAGCGATTTTTTCGGGCCATCTGTGGACATGCTTCTGTCTCCTCCGTTAACCCGCCGCGATTGTGCGAATGAGCGGAGCGGCGAACTCGAATTCTTCCAGCTTGGCCAGCAGCTTCTCGCGATTATACGCAAAGACACAGTCGTCCAGCGTGCAATCAAAATCGATCTCCGTGCGGATCGTGGCCAGGTCGCGTGATAGATAAATTTGCTCCTTATGCTCAATGAGCCGTTCTTTGAGCTTGCCCTTCACGCTGTCGATATTGTCGTAGATCGAATCGATCGTGTCGAATTCCTCAATCAGCTTGAGCGCCGTCTTCGGTCCGACGTTCGGGCAGCCGGGAATATTGTCGGACGTGTCGCCCATCAACCCTTTCAGCTCAATGATCTGATACGGGTGGCGTACCCCTTTGATTTCGTGCAAATTTTCGTATGTAACGACCTCGTAATTGCCGAAGCCTTTTTTGAAAAGGATCACCCGAACGTTCTCCCCAAGCAGTTGCAGAGAATCCCCGTCTCCGGTCAGAATGCTGACTTGTACGCCGCTAGCCGCGTAGTGCTTGGCCATCGACCCGATCATATCGTCGGCTTCGTAGCCGACCTTGCCAATTCGCGGGATGTCGAACGCCTCGACCATCTCCCACAACTTGTCGAACTGGGGAATCAACTCGTCGGGCGGCTCGTCGCGATGGGCCTTATAGGCCGGGTACATTTCGTTGCGGAACGTCTTGCTGCCCATATCGAAGGCGCAGACGACGTGCGAGGCGGAAAATCGTTTAACCGCGTCAAGCAAATAGCGGTTGAACTGATAAATACCGTTCGTGCACAGCCCTTGGGAGTTTCGCATAAAGTTGCCGACCAAAGCGGTCGAGAAAAAGCCGCGAAACAACAAGGCAAAGCTGTCGACAATGAGCAAGTGGGGCTGGTTTGACTTGGAATTTTCCATAACGTCTCCTTTATCGTTCATTTCGTTGCAGTTGTTTCAATTATACATGAACGGCTGGGAGGCGGCTACCGGTTGGCGGTCGTGGAATCGTGGTGGTTCATGTCGTAAATATAATTTCCCGGGAAATTTGTCGAGGGAATGACGGCATATTTCGTCGACCTTGGATCGATAAGGACATCGTAGCAGGCCGTCGCGCCGCAGTATGTCGCAAAGTGCCGCAAGGTGCCGAAGGTGCCAATCGTGTGGCGCGCCGATCTAATGGAGTCGCAGTTGTCGGTCTTTAACGGACATAGCGGCAGCTTAAACTACTAAACTCGCACAATGAAAAATGTAACGGACACAGCGGCGCCTTAGAAAGTCATGTACGGCAAAAAGATGGGGGGTGGCGGCTCTAAGCGTACGCGATGGCCGTTAAAAATTTATGGAGCCCGAATTGTGGCTCTTAGCGGCCGCAGTGTCCGTTATAATTTCTGCGACGACCTTGATGGCGCTTACATAAAATTGCATGGGAAGTCGCCTAATTGATGACGACAATTGAGCTCGACATTTTATCGCAGCGCCAAAATTCCCATCTGCTCCCATTCCATCCGCCCTAAACTTCAGGCCAAACCTGCTCCAACTCCGTCACCTTGAACCCTACCGTAACCCGCATCCCGTCCGTAATCACCGGCCGCTTGATCAGCCGGCCGTTCGACGACAGCAGCTTCAACATTTCCTCTTCACTCATCGCAGGCACTTTATCTTTCAAATTCATCTCTTTGTACACTTCCCCCGACGTGTTGAAAAAGCGCCGAATCGGCAGCCCGCTCCGACCGACCAATTCACGCATCTGTTCCGCCGTCGGCGGATAATCAAACACCTCGATCGTCTCCGGCTCATAGCCTCGTGCCCTCAGCCATTTAAGCGCATCCCGGCATGTCGAGCATTTGGCATACTGGTAAACCGTCAAGCGATTTCCGTTCATAAACTGTGTCCCCTTCCAAATTCGGTACAAAACTATTATCATTGCCGCCCCGCAGGGCAATTCGCCGCTTTAGCGCATCACTTCTCCGCTCCAACCCAACTTCCCCGCGCTGTACCATGGTTTTAAACTAATCAACGCTCTTAATCTTGCCTGCCTTGCCCATCTTGCCCTGCCTTCCCAGCCTGCCCCATCTCCAGCCGTTGGATCAGCTCCGCCATATCCTCCGGCAACGGCGCGACGAACTCGCGCCACTCGCCCGTGCCCGGGTGCTCGAACGCGAGCCGCGCCGCGTGCAACGCCTGCCGCTCCAACTGCAGCGGCGAATCGACAAACTCCGGCGCATACAGCTTGTCGCCGACAAGCGGGTGCCCGATGTGCCGCATGTGTACGCGGATCTGGTGCGTGCGGCCGGTGGCGAGCCGCAGCCGCACCAGCGTCGCGTCGGCACCGAATCGCCGCACGACTTCGTAATGCGTCAGCGCCGGCGAGCCGCCCGCTTCTACTTCCACGATCGTCCGCAGATGCGGATCGTGCGAATCGCGCCCGACCGGCGCCTCCACCGAGCCGCGCTCAAGCTCCACGCGTCCATGAACCAGCGCCAAGTAGTCCTTCTTCGTGCGGCCAGCTATCATCTGCGCAGAGATTTGCTGGTGCACGAACGGATTTTTCGCCACACACAGCACGCCCGACGTCTCCTGATCGAGCCGGTGCACCGGGCGAAAACGCACATTCTCACCTCGCTCCCGCCAATAATGCACGATCCCGTTGGCCAACGTACCGGTATAGTGGCCGTGCGTCGGATGCACGATTATCCCCGCCGCCTTGTCCACAATCAGTAGATAGTTGTCCTCATACAGCACT
>JAJFMO010000040.1 GCA_020697475.1 Paenibacillaceae bacterium
ATATACGAGCTGGGTCAGCAGCACCGCCGTTTTGAAATTCACCTGCATCAGCTCGTCCAGCTCAGATTCCGTCAGTTCCTCCACGGTGCCGAAACGATAAGTGCCCGCATTGTTCACCAGCAGGGAAACGGGACCCAGATGTCGCTCAGCCTCCGCCACCAGGCGCCGACGGTCGGCGTCAAGCGCCAAATCGGCGGCAACGGCATGAATTTGGGCCTCCGGCAGACTCTGTACGATCCCTTGCTTCAAGACATCCAGCTTGTCGGCGTCTCTCCCGGTAATCGTCACAGAAGCCCCCATGCCGGCCACCCGATGAGCGATCACCTGTCCGATGCCTCCGGTTGCCCCTGTGATGATCGCATGTTCCCCCTGCAGTGCATCGCTCGCAAAAATTGACATTGTCCCCCGGTTCCTTTCCCATGAAAATGACCTACAAGGTCCTGCCTAAGTCGTTCAGGCTGTGCTGTAGAGTGCGCGTCCGACGGCGATCTTCTTCCCGGCATCGTTCTCGATAACGATATCGCATAGGCTTAACGTACGACCTTTCTTGACTACGACGGCGGTAGCGAACAAGTCTTCCTTCAACGCCGGGCGCAAATAATCGACGCGCAAATCAACGGTTGGCAGTCCGCGCCCAAAAGTGGTGACCAGGGCAAAGTCCCCGGCGACGTCAATTAACGAGGCAATAACGCCTCCGTGCACGTAAGTTCCCGCTTCATCCGCCAAAAAATCTTCGCGGAACGGCAAGCGAAGCTTCACGCTGTCTTCTTCCGCGGCCACACACTCTAACCCCAGAAACTGATGATAGCGAGGTAGCTGCAACAGTTGCATAAATCGTTCACGATCAAAAGCCATTCGCTTAATTTCCTCCCTCTTCAAGCATGGCGGTCAACGCCGCTTTATCCACCTTGCCCGTGCCGGACAAAGGCATACTGGCAATAAACAAAACTTTGCGGGGATGGGCATACGCCGGCCCGAGCCCGAAAAAGTAATCCTGAACCGCTTTTTCCGTCAAATTCGCGCCTGTCCGCTGAATCACGAAAGCAGCCGGCGCTTTTCCCTTAATTTCATGCCGCATGGCCACAACGCACACGTCTTGAATGTCCGGATGGCTTAACAAAATGTTCTCGACTTCCTTCGGGTACACATTCTCCCCGCCGACATTGATCATATCGTCCTTGCGTCCGACGATATATCCGAAGCCGTCTTCATCCACACGCGCCAGATCGCCGGTCTTGAGCCAACCGTCTGGCGTGAACCGGCTTCGGGTCACCTCGGGTAAATTCCAATAGCCTTTGGCGATGCCGGGATTTTTGACCCACAATTCCCCGGTTTCGCCCGGCGGCAGGTCCCGTTCCGCGTCGTCAATAGCGGAGATGCGTATTTGGCTGCCCGGCAACGGCAGACCGCTCGAACCTTGACGGCGCACCCCCCACCGGGGGGAGACGAGCACTTGCGGGCCGCCTTCGGTCAAGCCATAAGCTTCGAGAATATCCATGCGGAATGTATGCTGCAGTTCTTGCATCAGCTCCTGCGGCACTTCGGAAGAACCGCAGACGGCGAAACGCAACGAGGAAACGTCATGGTCCGGATGTTCCTTATAATAGTTCAGAATCAGCTTGTACATCGCCGGCACGCCTGTCGTATAGGTCACCCGATACTTTTCGATGGCGGCGATGACATCCTCGGGACGGAATCCCGGCAGGATGACCATGGAGGCGCCCGCCATCAAGCAAGGCTTGACCGCATTGATCATCGCATTCTTATGATAGAGCGGGACAGAAATCAACGAGCGGTCATCCGCGTCGATCATCAGGATTTTGCGATTTGTGTCGGCATTCCACCATTGGCCGCCGTGGGTCAACATGCAGCCTTTGGGCCTGCCTGTCGATCCCGATGTGTATAGCAAGAAGCACAGGTCCTCGTCCTTTACCCGCTCAACCTCCAGGTGGGAGGGCATGTCCGCAGCGCGCTCGTCATAATCGACCTGCAGGGGTACTGCCTGGGCGTTGTCGGCCACCGAATTGGCCGCGCCGTCCGCTTCACCCACCGCGACTGCCGTGATGTCGGGGCGACCGGCAAGCAATGCGGAAGCCTTCTCGTCCAGGCTGCGATGATACACCAACACTTTCGCACCGCTGTCTTGAACAATGTAGGATAAAGCGTCCGAGCTCAGCTTGGTGTTCATCGGCAAAGGAACCGCTCCGATTCGCATCAATCCGAAGCAAATTTCGATAAACCGGTAATCGTTCGGAAATAACAGCGCCACACGATCCCCTCCGGCAACCCCAAGGCTGCGGAAAAGGCGGCCTGCACGGTTCATCCGCGTATCCAGTTCGCGATAAGTCAACTGCCCGAGTTCACTGTGAATGGCGATTTTATCGGGGACCAGCTTGACCGCTTCGTGAATCAGTTCCCCGAAGTTTCCGGAATCAGGTTTCACGGGTGCATGACCACCTTGCCGAACACTTCGCGCTCCTCAATGATCCGATGGGCTTCCCTGATCTCTTCCAAAGGCATGACGCGGTCAATGATCGGCTTGAGCTTGCCTTGCTGAACCATCTGAATCAATATTTCCAGATCGCGCCGTTCCCAAGCGTTGCTGCCCATAATATTGATCTCTTTCGTCCATACATAGCGTAGATCGGTCACAGCCTCATAGCCGGTTGTCGCTCCGCAAGTCAGGATGCGTCCGCCCCTGCGGCAGCAACGAATACTGCCATGCCAAGTATCTTTGCCGGTGTAATCGACAACTACGTCGACGCCTTTCTTGCCGGTCAAGTACCAAGCCTCGCGAGAAAAGTCCACCTTGTTGTAATTCAGCAAATAATCGGCGCCCAATTCGCGCAATTTCTCCAGTTTATCGTCCGATCCGGCTGCGGCAATGACCGTTGCTCCGGCCACTTTAGCGATCTGAACGGCTGCCGTCCCTACGCCACCGCTTGCGCCCAACACCAAGATCGTCTCGGAAGCCCGCAGTTGTCCGCGCGTAATCAGCATTCTCCAGGCTGTTCCATACGCGATCGGCAGCGCAGCCGCATCTTCGAACGACATTCCCTCCGGCAGCGGGATGCAGTTGGCGGCAGGCACCTTCACATATTCGGCCAATCCTCCGGTCAAATCTTCGCCAAGCGCCTCGCCATGCACCAGGGGGTCTATCATAACCCGATCGCCGACTTTCACATTGTCGACTCCTTCGCCCAATTCAGCCACGGTACCCGCAATGTCCCCGCCAGAAATGTGGGGCAACGGGAGCGTTCTTCCGGGAATGCCTCGTCTTACGAAAATATCCAGGTGGTTCAAGGCGCATGCCTTCACGGAAATCAGAACTTCCCCCGCCTGAAGAGTCGGCTTCGGATATTCTCCGACCATAACGTTGCTGCGATCCCCGTGCTTTACTATCAATGCTGCTTTCACTCAAGATGTCCCCTTTATGTAAAATTAGTCAAACTTGTACAATCCGCCCATCAGCGTATTTGTCCCCGCCTTGTCGCTTCCGGTGAGTAGGACGGCAAACGGACCTTCCCCTCTTTCCTGCAACTGCTGGGCAACGATTCCAGGGCCCGACGGGGCACAAAACTGCAGGCAACCCCCGGGCAGCATCAATTCGATGCACTTGGCATGAAATTCCCGATCGTCGAACACGGATCCCCGCTCCAGCCGAAACCAACGGCACCACTTGTCCACCGTTGCCTCAAGCTCATGAACGGCAAACACCACCCGCCGCAGAACGAGCGGACCGGCTGGATGCTGTCCGATCACCCCGCGATTCTGCAGATCAATCCTTCGCTCCGCATCGTCTTGTCCCCATTCGATGACGAACGGCAATGGCATTCCGGCCTCCGAAGGCTCCTTCAGAAAAAACATCGACCAGCGGATCACTGTCCCATCCGCACGGGCGCGGCTGCCTGCGAACGGGCCGGTCACTTCCAGCCCCAACTTGCGCATCCGTTCGGCTTCTTCCTCAATACGTCCCGTCCTGAGAGCGATACGGGCAAATCCTTCGCAAGCGGGAAGCGCCTCATGCGCTTGCCGAATCAGATCGTTATCCTGCACCTGCCCGGCCTTCTCCGGATGCTTAATCCCGAGATATTCGATGTAACTGAGATCGAAATAACAGAGGGAATTGTAGGAGCCCCATTGTTCATGCTCGCCGCCGGGCACGGCGCGACATCCGATTTGCCGCATGGATTCCACCGCAAGCTCCGGAGATACGGTGAACTGCACCAAGTGATCGAACTGAAACGGAACAAGTTCCATAACTATGCGACTCTCTCCCCATTATAGAAGATAACCAAGCTATTGAAAACTTTATACGGTACCTGCTTCTTTGTCAATTTGGGACGGGCCGTTTCCACCTTTTGGCTCCCTCTTATACGGCCCCAATTAAATTGACAGCACCTTGCCCAAGCTTTAGAATGGTGATTAATTATATCGGAATAATTCCGCTTCTACCACGCAACGAACGGAGCAACGAGATGACCGCGAGCAGCCCTAAACTGGAAATCCGCGATTTACAAGTGAAATACAACGCCAAAGATGACAACTCCATCGCCTTGGATCAAGTCAATTTAACGATTGAGAACGGGGAATTTGTGTCCGTGGTCGGACCGAGCGGTTGCGGCAAGTCCACCTTGCTGAAGGTAGTGTCCGGGCTGCTGCAGCCCGCTGCCGGAACGGTTAAGCTCGACGGCAAACCGATCAGCGGCATCCCGGACGAAATCGGCATGGTTTTTCAGAACGACGCCTTGCTGCCATGGAAAACCATCGTGGATAACGTCAGACTCCCGTTGGAAATTAAAGGAATGCCGCGGAAGGAACAACTGGCGGAAGTCGATCGTTTGTTGGAAATGGTCGGATTGAAAGGTTTTGAGCACTACCATCCGAAACAGCTTTCCGGAGGGATGAGGAAGAGAGTCGCCTTGTCCAGAACGTTCGCTTACGATCCTGAAATTTATTTAATGGACGAGCCGTTCGGCCCGCTGGATGCTCAGACAAGAGTGAAGATCGGCGAGGAGTTCCTGGAATTATGGGAACGTGTCGGCAAAAGTGTGCTGTTTATTACCCACGATATTGAAGAAGCGATCGCTTTATCGGATAGAGTCGTCGTGATGAGCAAGCGGCCGGGAAGGATCAAGGCGGAATTCACGATCGCCCTGCCTCGCCCGCGTCCGTTTTACGAGATTCGGTTTGATCCCTTATTTAAGGAAATGCAGAAGGAAATTTGGGCGTGTATGTCGGAAGAAGGCTAACAGCCAGGGAGGTATGAGCGTCACCATGAATAAAGAGTCTGCGCCTTCATCGACGGCACCGGCGCCCATCACGAACAGTAAAGGATCGCAACCTAGCCAGTTTACGATTTGGGCGGGAAGAATTGTACTGGGAGTCATCATTCTCGGACTATGGGAATTTCTGTCAGGCCGGGCGTTCAACCAGTTTTGGCTGAGCAAGCCTTCCCTGATTATCGAACGGATCGGCAAGATGGCGATGAACGGCGATTTGTGGTTTCACGTAAGTGTGACTTTGTATGAATCCATTACCGGTCTGATTATCGGCATGGTCGGTGGTATCCTTATCGGTATACTCGTGGCATACAGCGGCGTTTTTGACAAATGGGTTTACCCGTACATTATGGCCATTTACAGCCTTCCGCGCGTGTCCTTGGCCCCATTGTTCATCGTCTGGTTCGGCATCGGCATGACCTCCAAGACGATGATGGTCGTCGCCATGGTCATCTTTGTCGCATTCTACAACGCGTATGAAGGAATCAAAAATATCGACAAAGATCTTATGGACATGATGGATACGTATAAAGCGGGTCGTTGGCACAAATTAAGATGGGTCGTTCTGCCTTCCATTACCGTTTGGATACTTACGAGTCTCAGGCTGAATATCGGGATGGCGTTGATCGGCTCGGTCATCGCCGAATTGGTTGGGGCCAATCGCGGTTTGGGATACTACATTACGCACTCATCCGGCTTACTGGACACTACGGGAATTTTTACCGGTTTGGTACTCATTATGCTAATTGCCATTATCCTTGAGCAGTTCGTCATTCAGGTGGAGAAGCGATTGTTGAAATATCGTTAATTAAGAAAGGTGCTAACATGAAACTCATCGTGGGCATTTCCGGAGCGACCGGAGCGATTTACGGCATAAAGCTATTGGAGGTTTTGAAGGATTCCGGAGTGGAGACCCACTTGGTCTTAAGTTCGTGGGCCGAGAAAACGATACTCATTGAAACGTCCTACACGGTGGAAGATGTCAAGAAGCTTGCGACGGTCGTTCATCCGTCCACGAATCAAGCGGCGATTATTTCCAGCGGCTCCTTCAGGACGGACGGAATGGTCATCGTTCCCTGCAGCATGAAAACCCTCGCCGCGGTAAGCCATGGATACTCGGACAATTTGCTGTCCAGATCGGCCGACGTCGTTCTGAAAGAACGCCGAAAGTTGGTGATCGTCCCTAGGGAAGCGCCGTTAAGTGAAATTCACCTGGAGAACATGTTGCGGTTGGCGAGAATGGGTGTCACGATCTTGCCGCCCATGCCCGCCTTCTACAACAAGCCGCAGTCGATCGACGATATTGTTATGCATACGACTGCCAGAATATTGGATCAATTCGACATCGACAACCATGTTTCCAAACGCTGGCTACAGTAGGCCGGCATTAACGGCGAACGAGACCGGATTGCCGCCTGCGCTCCATCCCCCATTGATACAGCCAAATCGCGCCGGACAGCCATAGCCCTCCGGCCAGCAACGCCCCCAGCACATCGCTCGGGTAGTGGACGCCCAAGTAGATGCGGCTGAACCCGATCCCTGCAATCATCAGCGCGCCGAAGGCGAGCAGCAAGCCCCGCCGCAACCGCGTCGCGCCATGCCGCCAAAACAAAAAAACAATCGCACCGTACAACGCGCAGGCGCTCATCGTATGTCCGCTCGGAAAGCTGAACCCTGTCTCCGTGATCAATCGGTGCACGTCCGGTCGCGCACGATGGAACACTTCTTTCAACAGTTGATTCCACCCGACGGAGCCGGCCAAGACGGCGAGCAGGAACAGCGGCTCGAACCGTCTTTTTTGGATAAAAAAAAGATATCCCATGACCCCGACAGAAATCATCGCCACATAGCGGGACGAACCGATCGTCGTCAGCGCCTCCATGATGCGCGTGACTCCAGGACTCTCGATGCCCTGCGCCAACGCTGCTAGCGTTCGATCGACGGCATTCGCCGGATGGGTCGTCACCAGCCAGGCGACCAGCGCAAATCCCGCCAGCAATACGAAGCATAGATAGCGGTAATTGGGCCACATTTTATTTCAACAAATCCGACTCATCGTCCGACTCTTCCCACTTGCGCGAATAAGCTTTATTCGTTACCCAAATCGTTAATGCCATAACGACGAAGACGGTCAGCCCCGCCGTAATCCATATTCCAACACTCACGCCACCCATGATGTCACTCTCCTTCTATGTTGTGGAATTGCGAATCGCGTCCAGTACTTGGTTCAAGTGATTCTTCAGTATGACCTTGCGCCATTCCCGAACCAAAACCCCGTTCTCATCGATCAGGAAGGTCGAACGCTCAACCCCCATATATTCGTAGCTGAACAGCTTCTTCCATCGCCAAACGTCATACAGTCCGCACACTTCCTTGTTCTCATCGGCAAGCAGCGGGTAAGGGAGCTTGTACTTGTCGGCAAACTTGCGGTGACTGGAAGGGCTGTCCGGGCTGATCCCGATCACGGCCGCGCCTAAGTCGAGAAATCGGCTGTGCTCATCGCGAAATTCGCATGATTCTTTTGTGCATGTCGGCGTCATATCTTTAGGATAGAAGAACAGGACAACCTTCTTCCCGCGAAAATCATGCAGCGAAACGGGCCGGCTCTGTGCGTCGGGCAATGTAAAGTCAGGCGCGGGCTGCCCCGGGGCAAGCGGCGTCATGGAGTTCAGCTCCTTGGGTATGAGTTATCACTTTATTTTACTGCACAAAATGAAGGCGAGCAAACAAGAAAATAATTCCCTGAAGTTTGGTGAAAGCTAGAAATCGTTCCCTTGCTTAATATCCCCTTTTTCGACAAAACTTGATATCGAACTTTGCCTACATTTATAATAAAAAGAACTTGACAAACGGAAAGGGCGTGCAGACGAACGTGAATTTTCGACTCAAGCTGAAATGGACGATCCTCGTTGTGTCGGGTCTTATCCTCGGAATTGCCGGATATTATTTATATTCGTTCGTTCACTTCGCCAATCAAATTTCCACTAAACCCGGGGGGTCGAAGCTTAAGCCGATCACCGCACTGCAAACCCCCGCCACCGATCCGATTGATGTGTACACCCCGCCGAAATGGGAAGGCTCCGAGAGGGTCAATATTTTGTTGATGGGCGGGGATTCGCGCGGGTTAAAGAAGAATGAAGTCCCTCGCTCCGATTCGATTATGATCGCCTCTATCGACCCAAGCACGAAGCGCGGGGTTTTGTTTTCTTTACTGCGTGATACATATGCGAGAATTCCCGGCAAAGGCGATGACCGCGTGAACGTGGCGCTGGCGCTGGGCGGGCCGGAGCTGGCGATGAAGACAATCAGCGAGTTGACCGGATTGCCTTTGCAATATTACGTGTATACCGATTTCAAAGGATTTATCGCGCTAATCGACTCGATCGGCGGCATCAACTTCGATGTAGAGAAGGATATGAAATACAGCGACTCGGAGGACGGGCACGAGTACGACATCGATTTGAAGGCCGGGATGCAGCATTTGGATGGCAAGAACGCCTTGGAATACGTGCGGTTCCGCCACGACGCACTGTCGGATTTCACCCGTACGGAGCGGCAGCGCAACTTCCTGAAGGCGGTGGCGGATAAGCTGCAGTCGAGTACGTCGCTGATCAAGTTGCCGGGGATTTTGAAGGCGGTGCAGCCGTACATTGAGACGAACTTGTCGTTGACGGAGCTGCTGAAGTTGGGCACGCTCGGGTTTGATATGGATGCGGGGAAAGTGACCGGGGTTCAGTTGCCGCCCGACAATCTGCTGCGGGAGCAAAACATTCGCGGCGCCTCGGTGCTCGGCGTGGACCCAGCGCTGCTGAAGAAGTATGTGCTGCAGCAGCTTGGCGAAGGCGAGGGCGTGACGGCCGAGGATTTGCGCAAGTCGACGGGCGGGCGAACGACCGGGTCGGGCACGGCGGCAGGCGGCACGGGAGGTGCGAGTGCAGGTACGGGCAATAGCTCGCGAGGCGGATCCGGCGCCAAAGGCGAGGCAGGGCGAGGCGGACAAGCCGGGACGACCAAGGAAGGCGACGCGGGCAACGAACCCGGGGCGGTGCTCGGCATCGGCGGCGGGGCGACAATTCCGCCTGCGACCGGCCGCGAACCCACGGGCGGAGGTTCCTCGGGTGGCGGCGTCACGGGCAATACATATTCACGCCAACGCTAGGGGTCGCTTGGAAGATGGCGTGTGGAGGCACGAAGAGGTGGAGCTGGTTCTGCGGAATAAGGCCATATATGGCCTCATTCCAGGAGGCAGAGGTTTGTTGAAGCGGATTAAGGCTACATATGACCTTATTTCGATCGAAAGGGTGCAGTTTGTACGATTTAAGGCCATTTTCGGTCTTATTTCCACAATTAGCGGTTAGTTTCATGAAATAAGGCCGTATTCGGCCTTATTCCAGCAGACGTGGGTTAGTTTGAACGGATTAAGGCTAGATATGGCCTTATTTCGATCGGGAGGGTGCAGTTTGTACGATTTAAGGCCATTTTCGGTCTTATTTCCACAATCGGCGGTTAGTTTTATGGAATAAGGCCATATTCGGCCTTATTTCAGAAGACGTGAGTTAGTTTGAGCGGATTAAGGCTATTTTGAGTCTTATTCCGAAACTTGTACCAGTCAGACTGCCAACCTGCCACTTAACCTCCATTCGTTCTAACTTACCTGCCACTCCCTTCCGATCCCTGGCACTCTTCTGCATTTTCTTCCTTTTTCCTTATCCTAAATCCGTACGCTTCCTCCCTTATTACCATCCGCCGCCAACCATACAATGCCTCCGCTTTCCATCAGCCTGCTCTCGCCCTTCAACCGGCGTTACTCTGCCCCCGATTTAAGCTTATGCATTCCGATCCGCCTTGCCCAAACGCCCAGTTTCAGGTTTCGCCCATAACATTTCATCTTTTCATTTACCATAACCTCGTCTTACCCATACCAATCGAAAGAAAGTGAAGGATAATGAATCGACAACGATCCGAGCAATTGTACGTCCAAGCGCTTGAGCATATCGCCGGAGGGGTGAACAGCCCGTCCCGTTCGTTCAAAGCGGTAGGTGGCGGGGCGCCGGTATTTATGAAGCGCGGTCAAGGCGCTTACTTCTGGGATGCCGACGGCAACCGTTACATCGACTATTTGGCCGCCTACGGACCGATTATTCTCGGCCACGCCCACCCGGCTGTGACCGAGGCGATCTGCCATGCAGCGCAGAACGGAGTGCTGTACGGCACGCCAACCGAACTGGAAGTCGAGTTCGCCCGCATGCTGCGCGACGCCATCCCCTCGATGGACAAGGTGCGCTTCGTCAACTCCGGGACGGAGGCGGTCATGTCCACGATCCGCATGGCGCGCGCGTACACCGGCCGCAGCAAAATCATTAAGTTCGCCGGCTGCTACCACGGCCACAGCGACCTAGTGCTGGTCGCGGCCGGCTCCGGCCCGTCTACGCTCGGCACCCCGGACAGCGCCGGAGTACCGGCAACGATCGCGCAGGAAGTCATCACCGTGCCGTTCAACGATCTCGCCGCCTTGGAGCAAGCGCTGGCACGCTGGGGCGACCAGACGGCGGCGGTGATGGTCGAGCCGATCGTCGGCAACTTCGGCATGGTCATGCCGAAGCCCGGCTTCCTCGGCGGCTTATGCGCGCTGGCGCGCCAATACGGCTCCCTCGTCATCTATGACGAGGTCATCACCGCGTTCCGGTTCCACTACGGAACGGTGCAAACCTATTCCGCCATCGCAGCGGCGGAACGCGAACAAGCGCAGCCGGACTTGACTGCGCTTGGCAAAATCATCGGCGGCGGCCTGCCGATCGGCGCCTACGGAGGGCGCGCCGACGTCATGGAGCAGGTTGCCCCGCTAGGGCCGGCCTACCAGGCCGGCACGATGGCGGGCAACCCCGCTTCCATGTCGGCGGGCATCGCCTGCCTCACGGCGCTTGCCTCGCCGGGCGTTTACTCGCGGCTCGAAGCGCTCGCCGCGCGCCTCACCGACGGGCTCGCCTCAGCGGCCGCCCGCCACGGCATCGCCTTGACGATCAACCGGATCGGCGGCGCTTTCTCCACCCATTTCTGCGATCATCCGGTAACCAACTACGACGAAGCGCAGGATACAGACGGTGAGAGATTCGGGCAGTTTTTCCGGTTGATGCTGGATCAAGGCATTTGCCTCGCTCCTTCGAAGTATGAAGCTTGGTTTCTCACAACAGCGCACACGGAAGCGGACGTCGAGGAAACGATCCGTGCCGCAGAGCAAGCTTTCGCCCAAATGGCCTAACGGCCGAAGGACGGACAAATCGGCGCGCGCGTTGTCAAACACCTCAACCCGTAACCACCTTCAACCGGCCATCCCAAGCTTTCAGCATCTCCCGGTGCGCCTCCAGGATACCCGCAAAGCCCTCTTCCTCGGCCAAATTGCGGGTTTCCTGCCGGTCGCCTTCCATATCGTACAGCATCTCCACAGGGTCATTCAGATACTTAACATACTTGTACCGCTCCGAGCGGATGACCCGGCCTTTATCGCCGCTCGTCTCCACTCCAACGAACGACCGCCAAGGCACCACAGCCCCCTCTTCCGCCCCGCTCAGTCCGCCCTCGCCCTGCACCTCAACCTCGCGCGCCCGCTCCCCACTCACCGCCCCGCCGACTTCCAGCAGCGGACGCAAGCTCGCCCCAACTACCCCAGGCGGCGTCTCAATCTCCGCAAAATCGCACATCGTCGGCAACAAATCGACCCCCGACACGAGGTGCGTCTCGTCGACCCGCCCGCCTTCCCACCGGCCCGGGAACGACACGATCAGCGGCACCTTAATCGCCTCGTCATACGGCGACGACTTCAAAATCGACTGATGTCGAGCGAGCCCC
>JAJFMO010000502.1 GCA_020697475.1 Paenibacillaceae bacterium
AAATGAAAAGAAGACACATCCCGATTATCGCCGTCACCTCTGTCGAGCACAGCCGGTTGTCGGAGTCTCGGCACAGCTCCGGCAAGAAGCTGTACGAGGTTGCCGATCTCGTCATTGACAATGGTGCGATTCCCGGAGACGCCATGGTGAAGGTGGACGGGCTGACCGAACCCGTCGGACCAGGATCGACGATAGGCAATACGGTGATCGTCAACTTGATTAAATGCCAATTGGCGAAAAAATTGACGGCGGCGGGGCGGCCTCCCAAAGTGATTACGAGTCCGGTGGTGGTCGGCAAGCAGGAGTCCGCACGGTTGTTCAACGAATCTTACGAACAATATTGGTCATCGACTCGATACCTGTAGACAGGCTAAGAGAAAGGGGGATGAGGCGAAGTATGTCAAGGCCAAACATGGTTATGCCAAAGCTGGAGACGGATGTTCTTGTTCTTGGAGGAGGAGCTGCGGGTGTGGTTGCGGCGGTGGCTGCAGCGCGTCAGGGGGCGCAAGTGCTGCTAATCGAATCGCAGGGCTGTCTAGGCGGCTCACGGACGGCGGCAGGGGTCGACACCTTTTATGGATTTTACACGCCCGGCGAGTTGCCACGCAGAATTGTCGGGGGCATCCCTTGGGAAATCGTCGAGCGTCTGCAGGCGGCCGGCGCCTGTTTCGAGCGTCCCAACACGTACGGGGCGGGCACCGGTGTGACCTACGACGTGGAACAGCTGAAGCTCGTTTATGAGTCGATCGTTCTCGAAACGGGCGCTTCTTTGCTGTTCCATACGTTTGCGTGTCAGGTGCACACGGAGTCGGAGACCATCGAACGTGTTGTGCTCGCCAACAAAGGCGGCTTGACGGAAGTCTCCGCTCAATGTTATATCGATGCGACGGGAGACGCGGATATATCCGCACGGGCAGGCGTTGCTTTCGAGAAACGGGATTCGGAACAATTGCAATCTTTGACGACCATCTTTTTTCTGGCCAATGTCGATGTCGCTAAGGCAAAGCAGACTAAGCACGACAGGTTGGTTGACAAGATGAAGGAAGCGAATCGAACCGGTAACTATCATCTTCCCCGGGAAGACGGCTCTTGGCACGTGACGCCTCATCCGGGCATCATACAAGCCAACATGGTTCGCGTATCCGGGGTAGACGCCACCGATCCGTTCGCCTTGACGCTCGCGGAAGTCGAAGGCAGGAAACAAACTCAGGAATACATTCGGTTTTTGCGGGAAAATGTGGAAGGCTTCGAGCAAGCGTGCTTGATCTCCACGAGCCAGCACATCGGCGTTCGGGAGACGCGGAGAATTGTCGGCGAGGTGGTGTTGACCGAGGACGACGTGCTGCAAGCGCGAAAATTCCCGGACGGCATCGCTTATTGCGGGGCGCCGGTCGAGGAGCATCATGCGGGCAAGGAAACGCGCTGGGCATATGTTCAAGGCGACGGCGTATACCATATTCCTTACCGGACGCTCGTGCCCAAGCAAGTCAACAATCTAATTGCAGCCGGCCGATGCTTGTCCGCAACTCCCGGAGCTCTTGCCTCAGTAAGAAACTCAGCCCAGTGCATGGCGATGGGGCAAGCCGCAGGGGTTGCCGCCGCAATCTGTGCCAATGAAAAGACGATGTTTCGCGAGTTGGACATCGGGAGACTTCAGGCAATTCTGACCGAGCAAGGAGCCATCTTGTAGTAGTTACACGAATACAGGTATAACAAGATTCAGAAATCCGATCGGTACGATCAACGTTCAATTAACGTTAAATTAATTCCATGCTGGTGAAGAAATTGTCGCAGAGCCGATTATGGATATAGAAAAAACTGCAATTCTGCAGGAATTTGCTTCACTTTTTCGCAGCCTGATCGAAATCATATTCATTTGCGAGACCATGAAATCACCTATCTTAGCATATTTATTTAAACACAGAAGCGATTAATTAAAGGGAACCATCGGGTAGTCCACGTTGCCGGCCGCCCTATACCATTCATCCATCAGATCCTCAATAAAATCAATATCAATGTAGGCCACTGTTTGATTAACAGTGAAATTTACCGAAATTGCTTCGGATTCTGCCTCACCTTTATCAGCTCCCTTGTCAAATGTTTGAAGGACTTGAATGATCAGTTTCCCCACTTCGAGGATGATCCCACGTTTTTCACGGAAATAACTTGAAGGAAATAGCTTTACAACGGCCCCTATAAGCTGAAGAATCACTTCTTTGTAATTTAAATCGTGCTCAAATATGAAGTATTTACCCAATGGTAGTTTACGGTTAATAACCCCTACGACGAAGTTGGGATGGGTGGTGAACAGACCATAGCAACAATACTCAACATCCGAACCGGTATATGCCGGGAGGCCGGCACTTCTTGTAAGTTTAGTTTGAAATAACAATCGGTCACTTGGAAAATGATCATCAAGTTGCTTCCTTAGCTGATTTGCATCACCTATTAGTACCTTAATGTTACCCTCCTTTGTCTTTTTGGTAAAAATAAAAGCACCTCTTGACAGGTTAGTTGTCCTTGAGGTGCTTCCCCAGACGAATCATATTATGACTTTACTTTATCACCGGGGTGGTTGTTGGTCAACCGAGGCGTTTTTTCACTTAGTGAAACGCGACCTCCTCATCAGAGTCGAACCATTCGTAAGGGGAAATGATCTCTTGCAATTCACTTTCCTCCATTGTTGGTTCGTAAAGTTGTCCGATGCCGAACTTCTGCATGGCAAGGAAGTTCCGCTCCAGCGTGGTCTGAAACAGCAACAACCCGCGGTGTTTGCTCTTTCCGATCTTCTTCCATCCTGCACGAATGAAGCAATATCCCGGGATTTCGGAGTTGACCTTGTCTCCATTGACATATGTAACAAACCCGTCTTTTGGGATGTCGTTACTCCACTCGCATACGGTCGCAATGTGTTCTCTTAATGACCAGTATTCCGAAACTTAACTTTCCCCGACCTGTATAGTATTCGCCTTCTAAATTGTTGGGACGTGTAAGGACCAAACGAGTAAAACCTACCTTTATGTATTTGCATAGTGGATGCTGAATTATAGTCTGGTTCATTTTGGTACTCATAGGAGAGTACAATACCCTCACCAGTTTCCGTTAGTAGGGATGCACTTATACTTTTAGATCGTGACGTTTCATTTGTGAAAATAATACATATTTTAGTCCAAGTTTGTTTGATTTCAATTGTTGCAGGTTTCTGTTCGGTGTGGCCGTCATACAGGGATACGATATGACCCGTCCACTTGCCATTAAAATCTGGTGTTTGAATAAGATCACAAAGCGACACGATAATTTCTCCCCTCGGATGCTTCAACTTCAACCAAGTACTTTGCCACTTAGGATAAGGATAAGGCTGTTTCTGTGAAAGATAAGGTAAAACCAACGCAGCTTCGATT
>JAJFMO010000503.1 GCA_020697475.1 Paenibacillaceae bacterium
GGATCGCCCAGGTTCGATTTAAGAATCGACAGCTGGTAAGCGGCTTTGCGGTTACGCAAGTCGACGATGCCGGAGATGCGCGGCGTATAGTTCGGTGCGTCCGGCTCGTACGTACGGGTGGACAGCGCCTGCTCGAACGTGCCACCGCCAGAGATGGCGTCGAAAATCGTATCGGTTTGATCGCCGTTGGTGACGATGTGGGCGGCGGCGACATTTTTAACTGGATAATAGATGATGAGCGACGGGTCGGTGAGCTTCGCCAGATCCTTCGCCTCGGTTCGCACGTAGCCGTTCGTCTCGCGGATGAACACGCGGTTGCGGCTGTTGACGCTTCGCCCCATGATCCAGTACACCTGGACGAGGCGGGTGGCGTCGGGCGTCAAACCGATTACGATCCCCCGGCCGGGGTAGCTGTTGCTCTGCAGTTCGGCGATGTTGCTCGCTGCTATATCTTGCTTGGAGATGGTCATGCGTGTGGCCTCCTTCATTAATTAATGGTGGAAAAGGCGGACGTTGGAGTACACCATGACCATGCCATAGTCGTTGGCGGCTTGGACGACTTCCTCGTCGCGCAGTGAGCTGCCGGCTTGGATGACGTACTTGACGCCGCTTCGGCTGGCGCGATCCAGATTGTCGCGGAACGGCAGGAACGCATCGGAGCCGTAAGCCACGCCGTGCATTTGGTTCAGCCATTCACGCTTCTGCTCGCGGGTGAGGCGCGGCGGCACTTCTTCGAAGCAATTTTCCCAGGCGGCTTGCTCGACCGGGGTGAGTTCTTCCTCGAGCCACAGGTCGGTGGCATTGTTCTGGTCGGCACGGGCGAGGCCGTCCTTGAACTTCATGCCGAGCGCGATCGGGTGCTGCCGCAGGAACCAGCGGTCGGCCTTGTCGCCGGCGAGCCGGGTGCAATGGATGCGCGATTGCTGGCCTGCGCCGATACCGATCGTTTGGCCGTCGAGCGCGTAGCAGATCGAGTTGGATTGCGTATATTTGAGCGTGATCAAAGCGACGATCAGGTCGCGCTTGGCGTTCTCAGGCAGGTCCTTGTTGGCGGTCACGATGCGCTCGAACGACGAAGGATGCGCGACTCGATCGGATCCGGCTTGTATTCCGGGTCGATTTGCAGGACGAGGTATTTGCCGCCTTTTTTGGAGCGGAGGATGTCGAGTGCCTCGGGCGTATAGCCTGGAGCTACCACGAGGTCGGACACTTCGCGCTTCAGCAGTTGGGCGGTGGAGGTGTCGACCGTGTCGCTGAGCGCCGCAGCGTCGCCGTAGGACGACATGCGGTCGGCTCCGCGGGCGCGGGCGTAAGCAGTAGCCAGCTCGGACAGCTCCATGCCGTCGACGAAGTACGCTTTCTCGAGCGTGTCGTTCAAGGGAGCGTAGACGGCTGCGCCGGCCGGGCTGACGTGCTTGAACGAGGCCGCAGCCGGGAGGTTGGTCGCCGCGCGCAGCTCGCGGACGAGTTGGAACGCGTTAAGCGCGTCAAGCAAGTTGATGAAGCCGGGATCGCCGTTCAGTACTGTGATCGGCAGCGGGCGGCCGCCGTTGGAAATTTGCGCGTTGCCTTGGTGCGGGTTCATTCCGTAACGGAGATGCAGCACCTTTTCGTTGTCGGACATTATGGTTCCCACCTTTAATTTGGATTTGGTATGTAACGGTTCGCTCGGTTGGTGCAGTTGGTTGACTGGCTGGCGTACGGTGCGACTGGCGGACGTTTGTTGGTTGGCCAACAATTTCTAACGGTTGCAGTGAATGCTACTTGGACCATTTTCGCCTCATCTGCGATCTAACGGTTGTGGGGGACGCTATTTCGCTAATTTCGCCCAACAAGAATCGATTTCTCACAAATAGCCACTGTGGCAATCGTTAGAATCGAAAGTAAAGCCAATAGGGGAAATAACAATCGTGGCAACCGTTAGATTTGTATCCAAGGGCAAGACGCTTGGTCGCCGAACTTTCCCCTTACCTTCGCAGCTTGTCCGCCGCCAGACGGATCGCGTACGGATACAGCTCATACTCAATGGCGTGAATTCGCTCGGACAGCGACTCCTCCGAGTCGTCGTCGCGCACCTCGACGGCTCGCTGGGCGATGATCTGTCCGGTGTCGAGGCCTTCGTCGACGAAGTGGACGGTCACTCCGGTCACTTTCACGCCGTGGTTCAGCGCTTGCCGAACCGCGTTCAGTCCGGGAAAGGACGGGAGCAGCGAAGGGTGTATGTTCAGCATGCGACCGGCGTAAGCCTGCACCAGCATGCTCGACACGAGGCGCATATACCCGGCCAGCACGACCAGCTCGACTCCATGCTCGCGAAGCTGTTCGAGGATAACGGTCTCATAAGCTTCGCGGGTGGCATAGTCCTTCGGGCTGAACACGAACGAGGGAATGCCTGCTTGGGCCGCGCGTTCAACGACTTTGGCAGCCGGCTTGTCACAAACGAGCAGCTCGACACTCACGGGAAGGCTGCCATCTGCGGTGCGATCTGCGATCGCCTGGAAGTTGGAGCCGCTGCCCGAGGCGAAGATCGCGATCTTCAGCGGCGTCATACGTCCGCCCCCGCGAAAACGACCTCCGGCTCACTCTCCGCCCGAGCGGTGACGGCGCCGATGCGGAAGGCGGATTCTCCTAGCTGTGCCGCCAGCTCCAATGCTTTGTCGGCTTGGTCGGCCGGCACCGCAAGCACCATGCCGATGCCCATGTTGAACGTGCGGAACATATCGCGGTTGCTGATGCTGCCCGACTGCTGCAGGAGCGAGAAAATCGGCAAAATCGGCCAGTTGCCGTAGTCGATCCGCACCCCGGTGCCGCTGGGCAGCATGCGCGGGATATTTTCGATGAAGCCACCTCCGGTGATGTGGGCTGCTCCTTTGACTTGGACTTTTTCGAGGAGGGAAAGCAGGCTCTTGACGTAAATGCGCGTCGGAGCAAGGAGAACGTCGCCCAAGATTTCGTTGCCCAGCGCTGCCACGCGATCGGTCAGCTTCATCGTTTGCTGTTCGAGCAGCAGCCGGCGGACGAGCGAAAAGCCGTTGCTGTGTACCCCGCTGGAAGCGAGCCCGACCAGGACGTCGCCCGGCTGGATCGTGGAACCGTCGATCATCTTTTTCCGATCCACAATTCCAACGGTAAACCCGGCGATATCATACTCGCCCTCGCTGTACATCCCCGGCATCTCAGCTGTTTCGCCGCCGATCAACGCACACCCTGCCTGCCGGCATCCGTCCGCAATCCCCTGGATAATCGCCTCGATCTTCGCGGGGACGACTTTGTCACACGCCAAGTAGTCGAGGAAGAACAGCGGCTCGGCCCCTTGCACGACGACGTCGTTGACGCACATGGCGACCGCATCGATGCCGATCGTGTCATGCTTATCCATGGCAAAAGCCAGCTTGAGCTTCGTCCCGACCCCGTCCGTTCCGGACACGAGCACGGGCTCTTCGTACTTGCTTTTGTCCAGGCTGAACAGGCTGCCGAAGCCGCCGAGCCCTGCCAGCACTTCGGGGCGGTAGGTCGTGCGCACATGCTTTTTCATCCGCTCGACCGCTTCGTTGCCTGCGGCAATATCCACTCCCGCCTGCTTGTAGGCGTCGGGGGTCGTTCCGGCTTCCTTCGCGTTGTTCGACAAGTTCATCCGCTCCTTTACTATGTTAAGGTTACTTGGTAATCGGTTGATACCGGGTCAAGACCCTCTTGCGGGATAGTCAGTTAGTTGGATTATGAGCGGTACGGTTGGTGTAGGATGAGGTCGGTTGGCGGGCAGCGGCGTTGGGATCAGGTTAGAGTGTGAATAAGGTAGCAGTAGTAGGCATCACGAGAAATGAAAGGTAAAAGTGCACTACATTTTTTGTAAAAAGGGTGGCTTGGAGTAATCAGGTGTAAAAGTGCACATTATTTAAGCTAATTAAAATTTCGGTGCGTGATAAGGTGTACTTTTGCGCTTCATTGCCTTATTCCGCGCTTTCCCAACTAACCTTGCCGCTTTAAGGCCATTAATGGCCTTAAACAAAGCCTTGCCTGCCACCCTACTCCCACTAAAGCCAATTTCGGCCTTAACCTGCCACTTTGAGCGTACCTTGGTTAGTTTAAGACCATTTTCGACCTTAACCCACCAATCTCCACCACTCACGCCACTTTAACGCCGTTACCGGCCTTATTCCGTGCCTTTCCAACTAACTCTGCTGCTTTAAGGCCATTAATGGCCTTAAACGAAGCCTTACCGCTTCACTACCTCAATCGCACCCGCAGCCGAGTGCCTCTTCCTCATTCTCCACCGGGGTCGGATATTCGTTATCGAAGCACGCGGTGCATAGACCGCGATTC
>JAJFMO010000504.1 GCA_020697475.1 Paenibacillaceae bacterium
AGTTGAAGCTCGAGCAAATCCAGAAGGAACTCGAGGGGAAGCTGGCTGAGGCGGAAGGATGGAGCGCCGGTTCAGGTGCAAGCTCGGCTGTAGACTCGGACAAGGCCGGAGGGCAGCGCCAAACGATCGCTACGCTCCGCAAGCAGCTCAAGGAGTGGGATAATTGGCTCGGCGAGTTGCAGAATGAAGTGTTCGCCGACTATAAGGCGGAGACGAACAACGCCCCGCAACGGTACGAAGATTTGCCGCTCGAAGAGCAGAAGGGCCGCGAGGAAGCGTACCATAATAAGATCGACTACAAGAGCCTGGAGAAATTGCAGGACAACTTTGACAAAATCAACGCTTTGCTGCTCGATTGGAGCGGGGATTTGGAGCACGATGAGCTGCTGTCGACGGCAACGATCGGGGCTCAGGCGAACGCGAATGCGGACGCCGATCGGTCAACGTTGTCTCCGTAGAGCAACTGGGCAAACGACTGCCGAACGTAATAACGCCGGGCATCCTGGATGGGTGCTCCGGCGTTTTTTGCCTAATATTGAATATATATATAAGTTCCGGGGGCCCCGCAAAGTACCTGAATCAGCTTCGAAACATGGCTCCTCTTCTAGGGGGGTTATTATGTGCATGGTTGCGGTCCGGCGGTTGGCCGGCGGCGTGATGACAAGCGGTGGGGCGTGACGTGGTGTATACGGCGAGACGGCGCAGGGTGGAGGATAGGTGGCGTAAGGCGATAGGTTCAGCATGGTGTCGGACGTCAAGAACTTGGGCCTTTTGTAGATGAGCGTCAAGAATTATTGGCCACAGCGATGAATAAATTGTCGGATCAATTCGTTCAATTTATCCGATGCTTTTGTAGGTATTTGGTGTTTGGTGTTTTTGATAAAAAACAGCTCGTTCTTAGGCAATCTTTGATGCAGCAACTTGGCGTACGGATGAAACTGTTTGTCCGTCTCTCCGTAAACCAGCAAGACAGGATGATGTATGTTTTCCAAATTTGACGTACAGTTATAATTCAAACTATATTGATAATACTGTTCGGCATTTTTGGCGTTTCCTTGTTTGGCGTCATTAAACAATAATCGAAGCAAGGACAGCTTTGTATTGGCCTGCGCCCAAGCTACGGAGAGCGCAATCGTACCGACCGCGCCGATTTTGGAGAAGATGCGCCCAAGCGATATTTTGTTTCTTAAACCCTTGTTGCTTGCTTCCGACATGCCGCTGATCACAATACCGCCCAACGCCCAGTCGGGGTAGGTTAACAGAAACTCGAGCACAACCGAGCCGCCTGTCGAGTAACCGCATATGAAAGCTCTTTCGATATTCAACTGATCCATCAACTGCCTAATATCTTCGACAATTAAGGGATAGGTGATTTCTTTCCCGGATGGTTCGCTTCGACCATGACCCCGGATATCAAAAGCGATCGTTCGAAAATCCACCGACAATCCCTGGATCTGATACTGAAAATTCAGGCTTGTTAACACTGGAGGATGGATAAATACGATCGCTATTCCTTTTCCGTGATCCGTGTAATGCATGCTGTATCCATTTATAACGGCTCGGGGCATTTACGATCACCTTCCTCACGTTTGGCGACTTTCAAAATCCAACAGATAGTCCTTGATTTGCTCGTCGTGTAAATGATGAAGAACCGCTATTGAAAAAATATAGTCGATCGTGTTATCTTGGGCCGGAATCCGTTTTTCAGGCTTGCAAATACAACATGGCGGACGGACAAACCAATGATACAGTCGCGGAGAAAGTGGCCACCGGTTTTTAGTAACGAAGATTAATATGACTCGATCTATTCGTAAACATTCATGGAAAAAAGATGAAGCCGTGAACCATTAATAGGCAGCGAATTCATGTCCGTAAGCGGAACTACCCTTCCTTTTTTCCGCTTTAAGCTGCTTCTGTGGCCGTTACGCCATCCTCCGCCCTAGAGGCCGGAGAGAAAATCCATCGTCTTCTGCAAATATTGTCTGCGGTGATACTTATAGAGCAGCTCATGCTCGCCGTTCGGCAGCAGCCACAGTTGCGACTTCAGTTGGCCTTGCTGATGGTCGAATATTTCTTCCGTCACCTCGTAAGGTGCCCGTTCATCTTCTTCGCCGTGCACGAACAGGATCGGCATCGGGTATTGCATCTCCATAATTTGTTGGTAGGGGATTTGGTTCAGGCTTGCCCCGTTCAACACCGGGAAAAAAAGCCTGACAAGCCACAACGACGGGAACCGCGGCAGATCGATGTACTGCTTCATGTTGTGGTACAGCGTGTCGGGGTTGAGCAAGAACGTGCTGTCGAGAATCATGCCTGAGATATCCGCATCGTCGACGATCGCCGCCTGCAAAGCCGTACCCGCCCCCATCGAAAAGCCCCAGATGAAAATTTGCCCGGCTGCTTTCTGCTTGATATAGTTCACCGCACCGAGCAGTTCCTGCGATTCTTGCACTCCGCCTGTAACGACGGCTTTGCCGGGTTGGGCGTAGCTGTAGTCGAACATCAGCACGTTGTAGTTTTGTCGGATGAGCGAGCGGGCTAAATCGTAGATCGGGATCCAAAACTCTTCGCGATTGCCACCATAACCGTGGGAGAAAATGACCGTTTTGGATGCATCAGATTTGGCATTCGGAGCGGGGATATACCAGCCGTTTAGTGTTGTTTTCCCATTCAAGGCCGGAAAAGTTATATCCTCGTAAGTTGCGCCGATCGCCCGCTTCGGGTTGGAGTTCAGCGGATCGATATGGGGGCGGGCGAGAATCCAGGCTATGTAGGCGTGAAAAACCAAGATACCGGAAACGGCCAGGAAGCTGAGCGACAGGGTGAGCACGAGCAGAGTTTTCTTGAGGCGCGCGCGGTACGTTTTGGGTGCGCTTTCAATTTGTCCGCCTAACGTAATTGATGAGGGGGTCATTTCCATGGAGGATCCCTTCTTTGCACTTAGGATGTCGGATGACTTCAGGACCAAGGGATGGTTGCGTATGCAAGGGTTTTCTATTACCTCCATAGTATGTCAGGAAAGGAGTGGAGTCAATGCCTGTGAATAGCAGTCTTTATATTCAGTACTATACGGGTTATCCTGTAGCGCCAATGGACCTGATTTTTACATGCTTGCCCTGCAAAATGACTAAAGCGTACTTTCCTCCAGGGCTAAACTTGTAGCGTAATTGCCGCTCTTCTGAAGAAGGGCGGTACCGGTAATCTTTACTTCATTCTCTTCTTTTCGGAGACTCGTGATCGACGGGGTGATCCCTTTATCCTTCATCTGTCTTGGCAGTTCGTACAATTTGGTTTCAACCGTTATGTTTCGTTTGTTCGCTGTATCCACCAATCTCTTCATATGCAGGGAAAGGCGCGGCTTGTCTTTGGGATGAGTATGAAAA
>JAJFMO010000505.1 GCA_020697475.1 Paenibacillaceae bacterium
CGCATCGGCGAGAAGAACATCGTCATCTTCGGTTTCATCCTCTGCGGTATTTTTACTGTGGTCATCCCGTTCTCGCAGCACCTGTGGTTCCTGATGGTCACACAGGCGCTCGCCGGTTTCGGTCGCGGATTTGTTTCGCCTGTGCTGATGTCGCTTGCCATTAAGGGGATGGATGTCGGCAAACGAGCTACGGCCATGGGATTTTATCAGGCGATCTACGGGATCGGCATGTTCGCCGGCCCTTGGTTTATGGGTATGGCGGGGGACTGGATCAGCCTCAACATGGGCTTTGTCATCGTTGGCTTGCTCGGTTGCCTCACCTCGGTGCTATCATGGATCATGATCCGACTGGAGAAGCCGGCGTCCGGCGCCAATGGACATCGCGGCACGGCCGCAGTCACCAAAACCATGTCTTAAAAATCCGGTTGGCGGCGAAAAAGATCACGCAAAAAGCAATGTTAATCCATCCGCTGACGACCGCCGCTTTGTGTTCTTTTTTCATCCGCCCGTACCGATATGTCCGAGCATCGATCAGGATAATCATTATCCCCGTAATCAGGAAAAGCGACTCGATATATCCTCCGTAACTGACATAGTTGCCGATCATTCCTGCGCCTCCTTACCGCATTCATCCATACTGGGGACCCCGCAAAGTACCTGATCCCGCTTCTAAGCTTAACTACACTTTGTGGGGTAATATTTCCGGGGTCACGACGATTTCGCGCCGATTCGGCGAATGCGCATGTTCAGGTTGAATTCGTATGTGACCTGCTTGTACATCTTGATCCAATTTTCTTTCGTTCGAATGTTTCGTTTCCAATACGCCGGTTGCCTTGCCCGCACAATTTCCCCGAAGCCGAAAATATCCGATCCTTTCTCCTGGGTTTTTTTGATCAAGTTTTTGTAGCCTTGCATAGCCCCTTTTTCCAGCTGGCTCTGCAATTCTTTAATCGTTTCAATATTGAAATTGACTTTTTCGTTCGATTTTTCCGACAAGTCCCCCTCCAGCTGGATGTTGATAGTAAAATGCGGTATTCCGTCAACAATGTTCATTTTAATTTTTGCGTTGCGGTGGGTCGCGTGGAACATCACGGTGCTCTTGGCTTCGGGCATGTTCAACAACACGCTGTAGCCCCCGGGGTTAAGCGACTTGATCCCCATGAAATATCCGACTTCCAAAGGCGAAGTCGTCCCCACCATGCGATCTCCGAGGAAGTAAGCGAGTCCGGCAACCTCATAACTGTCCTTACTCGTAAGCCTGACATAAGGAAGATAACCTTGCTGTCCTTTGGCCGAGGTAGCCGACCAGAACACGCCGACAAAATCGTTCGGGATTTTGCCCAACTTCACGCCATGTTCCAAGGTGCCTTGCAAATACAACGTGGGCACGCGCTCCAATTGCGGCATAACGGTTAAAAATTGCTCTGCCATCCCATCCGACACAGTCATCCAAACCGTCCGGCGGATTTGCGGTTGACGACGGAAGAAATCGTTGAAATCGGCGATCCCCAACTTGGCAACTTCTTCGGAAACCACAATGACCCGCAGGTGGCCGAAAAACAGGCGATCCGCCATCCGCTGCTGCAATTTGACCAAAGCTTCATTGATTGTCTGGCCGGTGATGCTCATGATCCAGACGGGTTTTTGTTCCGGCTTGGACGGTCCTCCGGTGCCTCCGCCCGGACCAAGCGGTATTCTCCCGGGTACCGCGATCTGCACGGTTACTTTGATGTTGCCGAGAGGTGAATTCTGTGTGTTTTCCCCAATGGAGGTGATATTTCCTCCCCCGGGCTTATCCTCCAATTTGAGAATGTCCTCCTTGGTCGCCTTATCGATGGCGATCGCCAGAATAACGGCCCGGTCCTCGATCTCCAACCGATCCCAACAACCGCTCAGCAGCGGGGTAAGAAGCAGCAAGCCTACGGTCAGCGAACGTTTCACGATGCGAGGTTCAAGGATTTTCCGGTTGAACTTCAGCCAGTTCATTGATTGATTTCCCCCTTGCTTTGCGGATCAACGCGACGATCAGCAGCATGCCCGGGTAAAGAATCGTCAAGATCAAACCGTATCGTCCGATAATCGAGATCACATTGTATAATTGGATTACGCTCTGCGGCAGCATGGCGATGACGAAAACAAACGGCAACAGCATGAACGAGAACAGCTTGTGGTCGCGCAATCGCAACAGTTGGCTCAAGGAATGAATCGTAAAATAGTAAGTGGAGAGCAGCGTTGTAAACACGGCGGTGACCCAAACTGCAATGAAGGCGCCGTCCAACCGTTCCAGCACGTTCGCCGGCAGCGACGTCGTCTTGGCCAATTCCAGTGTCGGCCAGAGCAGCTGTTTGATTTCTTCGGAGCCGAAGACGGAAACGGTGGCGATGACGATCAGCAAATAAAGTCCGCCGGCCAGAAGCATTCCGACGATACCGGCGGGAAATGCCCGGGAGGGGCGGCGCATCGCCGGGATCACCAGCGTCATGACGAACGAGCCCTGGTATAGCGCGGCGATAATCAAAATTCCCGTGATATAACTGTGATGCTCGTTGCCGATGACCGGCAACAAGTTGACGACAACGGCATTCTTCAACGAGAGAACGACGATAACGAGACCCGGGAACAGAATCAAAGGGAAATACAAGTGGTGGATGTAGGTAAACGTGGTCATGTCGTTGCGCGAGGAAATCGCTGCCAGCGCCAGCATGACGATGACCGTCACTTCCAGCGGCGTCCTCTGCAGGACGGAGGTCACCACCACTTCCCCGAATTCGCGCGAGGCGAGCGAAGTCAACACGGCGAAGAAGAGAATAAGCAATATGCTGAAGAAGCGAGCCGGCCATTTGCCGATCAATGATTCGCTGTACTGCACGATCGTTTGCCGCGGGAAGCGCATGCCGAGCAAGATGATAAAGAACAGCCCGACGAACGATACCAACATACCGAGAAATGCGAGCAGGGGAGCGCCGGAATCGGCAGCGCGTACGGCGAACAGCGGCAGTGCCAGCACGCCGACCCCGATAATCGTGCTAAATATGATGATCGCCGTTTGAATCACTGTGATTTGGCGGGGATATTCCATCGGCAGACTCCTTTCTGTGATTTCCGACTTTTAGAGGATCGAGTGTGTTGCTGATCGGCTTGCCGAGTGCTTCGACCGAACGTTTGCTCACCCGCACATCGTTGGGCGTATGCAGTTGCGCCGGTCGCCGGCGCATTGTCCAAAGCGGAAAGCGAATGACCGTGTCCTTCATGCCCTGAAAATTTCCCGGTACGACCGGACTCAAGTATGGAACACCGAATGACCTGAGCGACAACATATGGTTGACGATGAGAATTAGCCCGACCATCACGCCGTAAAGACCGAAAGCGCCGGCCAGCATA
>JAJFMO010000041.1 GCA_020697475.1 Paenibacillaceae bacterium
GGCGGGCGCCGGCGCGCCGTGGGTGGCGGCGAGCGCATCGGCGCTCGCCCAGCTGTGCGACGCCGCGACTCCGCAAGGCGTCGTGGCGGTAGCGGCGATGCCGCCGCGCGAGGGGGCGGCGCTGGAGCGTGCCGCCGCGTGGGCGGCCGACCCGCAGGCGCTGGTCGTCGTCGTTGACGGGGTGCAGGATCCCGGCAACCTCGGCACGATCATCCGCAGCGCGGACGCCGTCGCGGCGACGGGGGTAATCGTCGGCCGCGGCTCGGCCGACGTGTACAACCCGAAGACGCTGCGGGCGACGATGGGTTCGCTCTTCCATCTCCCGATCGTCTCGGGAGTGGATTTGCCGCCGCTGCTGGCACAGGTGGCGGATGCGGCGGGTGAGGCGCCCGGCGGCCCGCAAGTAATCGGCGCCACCTTGCGCACCGAGCTCAGCTGCTATGATGCCGACTTGACGCGGCCAACCTGGCTCGTGCTCGGCAACGAAGGCGCCGGCGTGTCGTCGGCTGTAGCCGCATGCGTCACGCGCGAGGTGCTTATCCCGATGCCGGGCCGCGCCGAATCGCTCAACGTCGCCATGGCCGGAACGGTGCTGCTTTTCGAGGCTCTCCGCCAGCGGCGGTTCAAATCTACCATTTGACATTGTTGAAGCAGGCGGGTTTGGTCTTGGACGAACGGCAAGGACAAAATATTATTTATTCGTTGCATACGACCGTTGTGGAAGATGTCATCGGATGGATGTTCAATATTTTGAACAAAAGCGAGGGTGTTCTTTAGCTTTCTGACAGCGATCCTTGCTTCGTTCTATACACTCGAATCCGAGCCAAGTGAGGCTCGTTTCATGTCTGTGGAGCCGGGGAAGGATAGGGTGCCGGCAGGGACTTTGGCTGTCCCAAAAATCCCTGCGGCTGGCTGGTTTGGTATCTCACCTTAGTAGGTATGAAGCAGTCGTCATGATTTCCACACGTACTGTTCCGGTTATTCAGGACGTTTCAACATATCGTGATCGACATAACGTTCTCCGTTCAATTCGCTAATAACATTGATCGCAGTCTTGGCTCCATCCCCTGCGGTAATAATGGTATGTACACTTACACCGGCTGCAGTTCCCGCCGCCCAGATTCCAGCTATATTCGTTCTGCCGGCTGCATCGACTTCAATGACTCTCTTGATCCGCGGCTCTGTGGCGTCTTTCGTATGAATCCCAGCTTTTTCCGCCAGATCGACAGTCGCTCCGGTCGCCAAGATCACTTGATTCGCTTCGTAAGCCTGACCTTCCGTGTCGATACGGAATCCGTTCCCGCTCTTGGTCACATTCTGAACCGTGCTTTCAACGATCACGGCGCCGAGTGCGCTTGCTTGCTTCTTCCCGATATCCACCAGCTCGGGACCGGCGATATCCATAATCCCGTAATGATTTTTAATCCAGGCCATCTTCGTAATGCTCTTATTATTGTCAATGACAAGCGTCTGCTTCCCGGCTTTGGCGGCGAAAATTGCAGCACTTGCACCTGCGGGACCGGCTCCAATAATAGCGATATCATACATGGACGTTTGCACTCCTTTACCTATTGGATGGAATAAGCGATAGATCGGATGTCGCCGACTGACAGGCAAACAGATTTGTGCTAATATGTGTCTGTTTAGTCACGCTGAACAACCTCATCTTACGTTATCGAACGGAAATGTGTCAAACGTACCTGGAAGCGGGTCACAATAAGGCGGTGTAACATGCGGGAGCAACCCGAGAATGCCATCATCCTGTTCGACGGAATCTGTAATTTCTGCAACGGGGCCGTGCAATTTATTATTAATCGCGATCGCCGCGGGTATTTCCGCTTCGCTTCATTGCAATCGGAAGCCGGTCAGAAGCTGATAGCCGGGCATCCCCGCCTGCACAACCTGGATTCGATCATACTGATCGAGAACGGGAGCGCCTACTCCGAGTCCACAGCCATCATGCGCATCGCCAAGCATCTGGACGGACCGTGGAAAGCTGCGCGGACTTTTCTCCTCGTCCCCTCGATCCTCCGCGATCCCCTTTATCGTTACATCGCCCGTCATCGTTACCGCTGGTTCGGCAAGCGGGAAGCTTGCATGATTCCTACTCCGGAAATCAGACAACGCTTTTTGGACTAAACCGCAGAGGCGGTCTTCGGAAAGCCCTTATCTGTGAAAAATGCAAATTTAAATGGATTCTGTCCAACGACAAATGGTTGGCCTGAGGTGTATGATGTCAAGGTGAGTTGAAAAAAGACAATGATCAAGGAGTAGATGATCCGGATGTTGACCAATGAGCAAATCGAGCAATTCGACCGCGATGGGTTTATCAAGGGCGATGTTATTCTAAGCGATGAAGAAGTGGACCGGCTGCGCGAGGAACTGGACCTTGTGATGGAGGGCAAGACGGTGAAGAAGCCGGTGCTCAACCGGAACCTGCTGGAGGGAAAGTCGGAGTACGGGATGGAGATTTCAGCGAAGGAGACGGTCGTGCAGATCGTCAACATTTGGATGGCGAGCGACCAGTTCTTCCAACACGCTTCGAACCGCACAATGTGCGAAGAAGTGGCGCAACTGTGCCGCACGGATACGCTTCGGATTTGGCATGATCAGATTCAATATAAGCCGCCGGTGGTCGGCGGACCGACAGGCTGGCATCAGGATTTTCCGGCTTGGCCGATCATTCAGCCGGCGGACTTGGTCAGCGCTTGGGTCGCGCTGGACGACGCCGTGATCGAGAACGGCTGCATGTGGATGGTGCCGGGCAGTCACAAGTGGGGCAACAACAGGGGGCAAATGGGCAGCACTCCGGATTTCAAGCCGTTTCATAAGGAGCCGCATTTGCTTCCGGAGGGCGCGAAGGTGGAGGCGGTGCCTTTTGAGATTAAGAAGGGGCAAGTGGGTTATCATCATTGCATGACGTGGCACGGCAGCCCGAAAAACCTCTCGCAGATGAAGCGTCGGGCGATCGCCGTTCATTATGCTCCTGGGCACACCCGCTATGAGCCGGTAGGCAAGCATGCGATGGGTGCGCACATTACTGTGCAGCCTGGGGAGATTTTGGAGGGAGATGGGTTCCCGGTCGTGTATCGGAAGTAACATCGGGGATGCGAAGTTTGCGTCTACCGATTAGCCGGGTCAGCCGAATCAGCCAGATCAAGCCGTACCTTTGGGTGCGGCTTGTTTTGGCGTGTGGCAGTCGTCCAGCCGTTCCCGGTCTAACGGCCACAGCGGAGGCTTAGCCTGCAATTCGGGCGACGTTTCCGCTCTAACGGCCACGGCGGTAGCTTAGAGCGAGAAAACCGCGCGATCGCCATGGGAAAAGCACTGTAAGCTGCCGTGGCGGCCGTTAGCCGTGCATGACTGACTGTTTGCTCGTTTAAGCTGCTGCTGTGGCCGTTACGGAACCCGGCATTGCGTTATAATAAGGAGACGGATCGATAGTGGAGGGGTGAACGGATGACCAGCATCACATTTTTGGGGACGGGCGATTCGATGGGGGTGCCGCGCGTTTATTGCGATTGCGGGGTGTGCGAGGAGGCGAGGACGAGCGGGCGGAACCGGCGCTTTCGCTCCTCTGTGTGGATCGAGACCGATGCCGAGCCTCTGCTGCTGGATTGCGGGCCGGATTGGACAAGCCAGATGGAGAAGCTGGGGAAGCGTTATGTGGGCGACGTCCTGATCACTCATGCCCATCACGATCACATCGGAGGGTTGCCGGAATGGGCCGACGCTTGCCGCTGGCTGCGCCGCAAGGGCAACGCCTATGCGCCGCAGGAAGTGATTGAGACGGTGCTGGAGCGGTATCCGTGGCTGGATCGGTTCATTCATTTTCATAATGTGGATGAGGGGATGGAGTACGGCGGATGGCGGATTCGCCCCTGGAAAGTGTGCCATGGGAAGAATGGGTATGCGTACGCGTATCATTTTTCACGGGAAGGGTTTCGGTGGGTTTATTGCTCGGATTCGATCGATTTAAGCGATGAGCAGAAGGCGCCGCTGAACGATCTCGACCTGCTCGTGCTCGGCACGAATTTCTATAAGGAAGAGGCGGCGCGCGGCACGCGATCGGTGTACGATATGACGGAGGCGCTGGAGTTGCTGGAGCTAGTGCAACCGAAGCGGGTGCTGTTCACTCATCTGTCGCACGGGGTGGATACGGCCGAGGCGTATCCGTTGCCGCCCCACGTGGGATTGGCGGTGCAAGGGGAGACGTATCGGTTGTCGCGGGAATAGCCGGAATCGCGGTAATCGCCGGAGTCTCCAGAGCTTTCGAAATTCTAATGTACTTTTAAGGGTTCCCTCTTATACTGTAACGGGGAGGGGATCAGGACGTGCGGATTTTGGTGGTCGAAGACGATGAGAGCCTGTTGCGGACGATTTTGACGATTTTTGCGGAGGCGGGGTATCAGGCGGATTCGGCGCAATCGGGCGACGACGGCTGTTACATGGCGGAACAGGGGATTTATGACCTGCTCGTGCTTGACATCATGCTGCCCGGGATGGACGGGTTGAAGGTCGTGCGCCATTTGCGGGCGAGGAAGCTGACGCTTCCCGTGCTGCTGCTCACTGCCAAGGATAGCGTCGAAGATCTGGTGAAAGGGCTCGATGCCGGGGCGGACGACTACTTGACCAAACCGTTCGAGGTGCCCGAGCTGCTGGCCCGTGTGCGCGCTTTGCTGCGTCGAAACGGCATGGGTGCGAACGACGGCGAGCTGGCCTACAATCGGCTGGCGATGCATACGAAAACCCGTGAAGCGTTCATTGACGGGCAACCGTTCGATCTGTCGGGCAAGGAGTACGACTTGCTGGAGTTTCTGCTTGGCAATCGCGAGCAAATTTTGACCCGTGAACAAATTTGTTCCCGCGTGTGGGGCTTCGATTCGGAGATCGGGCTGAACGTGGTGGATGTGTACATATTTTATCTTCGCAAAAAGTTCAAGCCGTTTCAGTACGACCATGTCCTGCAAACGGTGCGCAACGTCGGATATATGCTGAAGGAGAGCGTGCCATGTTCAGCCAAATCCGCCTCCGTTTGACGGCGCTTAATGCGGTCGTGTTTTTTGTGATCTTGATCGGCATCGGGGGACTTGTGTACGCGCAGCTGCATCATCAGCTGTTTGCCAAGGTGGATGCTTCGCTCGCCGAGCGGGTGCAGGGATTTAGCGAGCTGCCAGAGCCGAACCAGCCGAACCAGCCGAACCAGTCGAACCGGACGCTGTTCTTCGCTTCCAAGGAAGAAGCGGCTTCGCCGGAAGGGAACCTGTCAACCGTTTTATCGAAAAAAATGCTGCGTCTGCAGGTCATCGACCCGCGGATTTTTCTTGTTCTGTGGGATGAGCAAGGGAAAGCCATCCCGCTATTGCCGAATGCAGACGGCGTGGATGATGCGGTGGCACGGCTGGCGGAGAGCAAGACGGCTGAGGAGCCACAGACGGTGGCGATCGGCGGGCACACTTACCGTTCGTACGCTGTCTCTTATTCGTCGCCGGTGACGATGAATGTGTTGCTGAATTCGGGGCAGAAGCTCGGCGATCTGACGCCGCAAGTGGGCGTCGCCGAGGGGAGTCCGGTGCGGGTTGTTACGGTGCAGGCAGTTAGCAACGTCGATTCCGAGCAAAATATGCTGAATAACCTGCTGCGTCTCATCGCCATCGGCGTCGTTCTGGGCGGCGCAGTGACGGTGTTGGCCGGTTATTATTTGGCCAACAAGGCGCTGACGCCGATCGGCCGGGCGTGGGACAAGCAGCGGCAGTTCGTTGCCGACGCCTCGCACGAGCTCAGGACGCCGCTGTCGATCATTCAGGCGAACACCGAGCTGGTGTTTCGCCATCCGGAGCGGTCGATCCTCGAGATGAGCGAGCCGATTGCGGATGTGATGCACGAGTCGCGGCGGATGGCCAAGTTGACGGATCAGCTGCTCACTTTGGCGCGCACCGATTCTGACCAAGAGCAGCTGCAGATTGGGTCAGTGGAGCTTGCGCCGCTCATTCGGGAAACGGTACGCAAGCTACTGCCGTTGGCCGAGGCGAAGAGGGTTGAACTGGCGGCGGAGTCGCCCGCTGATTTGACGATTCGCGGCGATCGGGAGCGGCTTCAGCAGTTGCTGGTCATTTTGATGGATAATGGGTTGAAATATACCCCCGAAGGCGGTGCGGTGCGGGTCAGCTGCGGGTTGCGCGGGGGGTATGCCGAAATTATCGTTACGGATACGGGCGTAGGTATCGCGGAGGCGGATTTGCCGCGGATCTTCGACCGGTTCTACCGCGGCGACAAAACGCGCAGCCGCAAAGACGGCAGCACGGGGCTTGGCCTCGCGATCGCCCGCTGGATCGTGGAGCAGCACCGCGGCGTCATCCGCGCTGCCAGCCGCGTCGGTGAGGGCACGACGATGACGGTGCTGCTTCGGCGAACGAGTCTCCTCTGAACAAGTGCAAATGCACATGCTTATAAGTTGACATGATCGAATGTTTTTACGAGGGAGCCGATTTCGATCGACTCCTGTTTCATTTTAAATTAAGGGTGAGTAGGCTGGAGACCTCAAGTACTGAGTCACTGCAAATCACAAAACGGCGTTCTCTTAAATGAAAAAGTAGCAGGTGGATTGTTATAAAATGGGATTTAGGGAGGACGAACGTGGCGGATTACCAAAATTATACAAGTGCAAGGTGAATCGTATCGTTTGAAAATTTTTTTACAATCGCACGCAAATGAGATGCCATTTGAGTGTTGTTGTTAACAACCGCAAGAACAATATAGACCGTACGGATGTCATAATTTGAGTGTGGATGTTAAATAAACCTTCTAATCCTCCTCTAATTTTTCAGCGGCATAATGGTCGTATAACAACGCACCCATCTTACTGATTTGCTAACTTCTCACCCAAGGAGCGCCTGACCATGCGCCGAAAGCCTCTGACCCGCGATAGCCTGACCGCCTCGATGTTCCTCTTGCCCAGCCAGGCGGGATTTGCCTTGTTCTTCCTCATCCCGTTCGCGATGGGCGCTTGGTATTCGCTCGTGGACTCGCCGATCCAGGGATCGTTCGTCGGTCTCGCCAACTATCGCGAACTACTCGGCAACGCCATCTTCCGGCACGCGGCGACGAACACGCTGCTGTTCACGGCGATCAGCGTACCGCTCAATATGCTGCTGTCGCTTGTGCTCGCGATGCTGCTCAACCGCAGCCTGCCGTTTCGCAACGGATTTCGCATCGCCTGCCTGATCCCGCTCGTCGTCCCGGTGGCGTGTGTCGTGCTTGTGTGGCAGACGCTGTTCGACCAGCACGGTACGCTGAACGGCTGGCTCGCTGCATTCGGGGTCGCACCGACAGACTGGATGGAAAGCGGCGCCGCTTTTTGGGTCGTCATGATCGTCTACCTATGGAAAAATGTCGGCTACAACATGGTCCTGTTTCTCGCCGGCTTGCAAAGTATCCCGACCGACTATTACGAAGCCGCGTCGATCGATGGCGCCGGGGCGTTCCGCAAACTTCGCTCGATCACCTTGGTATATTTGACTCCGACGACCTTTTTTGTCTTCATCATGTCGATCGTCAATTCGTTCAAAGTATTCCGCGAAACGTACCTGCTGGCCGGCAGCTACCCCGACTCGAGCATCTATATGCTGCAGCACTATATGAACAACATGTTCGCCTCGCTCGATTATCAGAAGCTGACCTCGGCGGCGTTCCTCATGGCGGTAGTGATCGTCGTGCTCGTCTTCGTGCTGTTCCGTGTGGAGAGGCGAATCAGCAAGTCACTAGGGTAAGGGGAAGATTTTACATATGAAAAAGGTAATCTTTGTTGCCCTGCTTACTGCCATCGCGGCCTTATTCATCTTCCCGTTGGCGCTGACGGTGACGAACTCGTTCATGTCAGAAGGAGAGATCACCGCCAACTATGCGGCGCTTACCGGGGGCGACGATACCATTGCAGACGCCGGCATCAGCTACGTCAAACTAAAATGGATTCCCGAGCTCGTCACCTTGTCGCAATACTATTCCGTGCTGATCCAGAAACCGCAATTTCTGTTTCTGTTCTGGAACTCCGCGCTGTTGACGTTGCCGATCATTGCCGGCCAAATCGCCGTCGCCTCGCTGGCCGCTTACGCCTTCTCTCAACTGCGATTCCGCGGGCGTGAGCCGCTGTTTTTTCTGTATATCGTCACGATGCTGATGCCGTATCAAGTCACGCTCGTGCCGAACTTTATCATAGCCGATCGGCTCGGGCTGATGGGGTCGTATGCATCGATTATTTTTCCCGGCATCTTCGGGGCGTTCGGCGTCTTCCTGCTGCGGCAATTTATGCTGACCGTCCCTTACAGCTACATCGAGGCGGCTCGGGCGGACGGGGCCGGTCATCTGTACATTTTCACCCGAATCGTCCTGCCGATGTGCAGTTCGGGGCTCGCCGCGCTCGCGATTTTGCTGTTCATCGACAACTGGAACATGGTTGAGCAGCCGCTCGTCTTCCTGTCCGACCCGCACAAGCAGCCGCTGTCCGTCTATTTGTCGGCGATCGGCGAGGGGGAGCGGGGGCTGGCGTTCGCCGCCTCGACATTGTACATGCTGCCGCTCGTGCTGGTGGCGTTGTACGCGGAGCGTTATCTGGTCGAAGGCATTCAGCTGACCGGGATCAAGGGTTGATTTTTCGAGGGAGAGAACTGCAGTGGAACTTATCGATCGTGAAAATGTCAAAAAACAAGCCATCCGCAAGCTCATCGTCGCTTTTGTTCTGGTGATGGCGGGGCTTACTTTCTTCTCCAACACATTGGTGAATTTGTCGCTGCCTCAGGTGACGGTGGTCAAGCCCGCTCCCGGCGCGCTGTCTCATGAAATCGTCGGCACGGGCACAGTTGAGGCGACGGAAACGGCGGACCTGTACGTCACGGTAAATTGGCCGGTCGCCGAGGTGTCCGTAAAAGTGGGCGACACGGTAACAGCGGGGCAGTCGCTCGTCGCGCTGCAGACGCAGGATGCGGAAAATACACTGCAAGATAATTTGGCCCGCCTCGAGCAGAGGAGGCTTAACTTGCAAAAGCTGCAGGAGACGTTCGTGGAGGCGACCCGAGGCGGCAGCGAAAGCCAGCTGCGCGGTATTTCCCGCGATATCGACAGCTTGAAACTGGATTTGCAAATTCAGGAACGGTCGATTGCGAATTCGCGCGATCAGTTGGATCGCAACCGGCGGCTGGTGTCGCCGATCGCCGGCATCGTCACCGAGGTGAACGCGGTGAAGGGGGCGCCTGTGCAAGGCGGCAAAGCAGCTGTGCGGATCGCCGACCTGGCCCAGGGGCAGCTGCTGAAGGCGATTGTGCCCGTCGCGAAGGCGCAGTATGTGAAAGTAGGCGACAAGACGGACATCGTCTTCGCCGGGCTGAACAGTGCCCGCATCCAAGCGGAGGTGACCGAGGTGCGCGACGTGGCGGCAGGTACGAGTGGCGGAACTGGTGGAGCTGGTGCTGGGGGTGGCTCCGGCGGGTCCGGCGCGGCCGGTACAGCCGGAACGGCTGGGCAGGGAAGCTCCGCACAGGATATGAAGCAGATCACTTTTGCCCTGTGGGACGAGCGGTTGACGGGAGGTGAGTCGGGTGATTTTGACATGAAAAAGACGGATCCTCCGTCCCCCCTGCTGCTGCCCAACGATGCGGTGAGGGTGGACGACTCGGGATATTATGCGCTCGTCGTGAAGGAGACGAAGGCGCCACTCGGAAGCGAATATGTGCTGCAGCGAGCGAATTTGCAAGTGGGAGATGCAGATGATTCGAACACGGTAATCGTCAGCGGCGTAACCCCGGCGGATAAGGTGGTCAGCGCCGGCGATAAGCCGGTGAGCGAAGGGGATCGGGTGCTGTTGGCGGAGTAATTGTCTGGACCATTAGAGAATTCCTGCAAAAGTACATCAATTTTCGTCCGTTGAGCGCTCAAAAGTAGGAATTGATGCAAAGTGCAGGCTTTTTGCGGGCGAACCTTGCAATTTACGTCTGGGTCGCGGCAATTCCTGCAGATATGCAGGCTTTTTGTAAAAAGCACCGATTTACGCGAAAAATTCCTGCAGATATGCAGGCTTTTCCTCAATGGCACGGGAGATTCAATAGAGGGAGTCATAGGGCAATGGGCAGTTCCAAAATCGCTTCCTGGCTCGTGTTTCTTGGTGTGCTGCTGACGCTGTCGAGTATCGGGCTGTCGTCAGCCGTCGTTGCCGCTTGGGAGCAAGCGAACGGAGCGCATGGATTGAACAAAGTGACAGCGAATGTGGATGCCGCGAAGGGGCAAGGCGTTGCCGCACCGACAAGTGCGCAGATTTCCCAATCCGGCACCGCCCCCGCAAGCGGGTTGAGTTTGCGAGAGGCGGAGCGGCTGGCGAAGCTATGGGGGCCGCGGCCGATCGAGTATACCGCATGGCAGTCCGGCAAAGTGTCGGCTGGCACGAGCTCAGCCAACAGCCGGGTGGTTGGCGTCAGCGCGCTGTACCGGGATTTTGCGCATATCCCGATGACGGAGGGCGCCTTCCCTGGGGAGGCGGCGATCGCTGAGCATAGCCGGGTGGCGGCAATCGGCGCCGGACTGGCTGACCGGCTGTTCCACTCGACGCGGGTGGTCGGCCAGACGCTCGAGCTGTGGAACGCCCCGTTCACGATTATCGGCGTGTACGACGATCGCTTCACTTTGCTCGGGCAGATGGCCGACGACGGCATCCCGCAAGTGTACGTGCCGGTCACCGCCCTGCTGGACGTTCGTCCGCAAGCGGCTATCACCGGCATTGATCTGGCCGTGGCCGGGGCCGCGCTCGGCGGCACCGACGAAGCGCAGCAGGCGCTAACAGCGCTCGGCCAAGACCCGGCGCGCTTCGCGCTTGACGACGGCGTGCGCGACCGCACGCTGGCGCAGCAGCTGCCGCAGCAGCTGCGATTCGCCTGCGGAGCAGCTGCGATCGCCATGCTGCTGAGCCTCGCGCTGGCGCAAGCGTCGCACGCCATCGCCCGCTACCGCCGCAGGCTCGCCGTCGACGATGCGCCGGACGCGCTGCGCGCCGAGTGGCGCCACCTGCTCGCCCGCACCCTCGCCGTCGTCGCCCTGCTCGGCGCCGCCGTCCTCGTCTGGCGCGGCATCCTTTTCCGGCTGTATATCCCGCCGGACTGGGTGCCGAACGAGCTGATCGATCTCTCGTTCTATATGGACCGGCTGCGAGCGTTCTGGCAGCTGAATCTCCAACAGGCGGGCTACGTCCCGTCGGCGCAGGAAGCGCTCACCGCCGCAGCCGGCCGCCTGACCGCCGCCCTCTGGGCGCTCGGCGCCTTCCTCGGCCTGCCGCTGTTCACGCTTGGCGCGCGCCTGTGGGCGGCCGCTCGCGTCCCGCTGCCCGCCCAGTGGCAGCGGCTTCTGCTGTACGTGCCGGCCGCCATCGCCGCCGCCATCGCCGCCACCTTCGCCGTCGCCCGCTGGGCGGGCATGGACTACTTGCCGCGCCTCGCGGACATCGCCATACCGAGCCTTTTCTTCGCGGTCGCCGCGTACTATTTCCAACAAAGGAGTGTCGAATGATGATCCAACTATCCACGTTCAAAAAATCCGCCGTCATCGCCACGGCAGCGCTCATACTGGCCACGACGGCTTGCCAGGAAAAGCCTGCCGCCACATCCGCCGACGGCCAGAAAACGGTGACGATCTCCGTCATGACGTCGGATCGCTTCCTCGAACTGGCCAAGCAGAAGTTCGAAGCGAGCCACCCCGACATCCGCATCGAGATCAAGGAAAGCGTCGCCGCACCCTCGATGCCGACCGGTGGACCCTTCGGCGCAGGCGCCCCAGGCGGCCCCGGCGGCAACGGCCCAGCCGGCCAGAACAAGTCGGTCATGCTCTCCAAGCCCGACCCGAAAAACATCGAGAAGTACGTCAGCACCGTCAACACTGAGCTGATGAGCGGCAAAGCGTCGGACATCATCGCCATGGACAGCCTCCCGTTCAAAAAATACGCGGACAAAAACTTGCTCGCCAACGTCAAGGAACTGATG
>JAJFMO010000506.1 GCA_020697475.1 Paenibacillaceae bacterium
AAATATGCTACTCACTAAAACTAATGTGGGTTTGCGGTTATCCATATTCACTCGTAATGCGAGAAGGTTGATCACCACCGCGAGTGCGATTAATGTGACGAATGAGAAAGCGAAGGCAACACTCAGTTCGCCGTCCATATCGGCATTGAAGGCGAGAAAGGGAATAAATGCGATCAGAAGGAGGACAATCCCCCAGACAGTCAAGTTATTTTTGCCCAAATCATCAACTCCATCCTTTTTGCTTTGTAGCTATAGGTTCAGTATACTTGGGAAAGAAACTTTGGTATAGACTTTTTTTCTAGAAAATGCCATTATTTTTTCTACAGGAGGCGGAACTTGTGTTTCAATTTATCGTGCTGTTGCATGTGTTGGGCGCGGTCGGAATGGGATTTTATTTGGTGTTGCCGTTTATTGCGGGAAGGCTGGATGTTGCGGGGAGCGGTGCGAACGCAGGGCTGGCTCAAGGATTGAAGACGGCAAATCGGATCGGACAAGTGCTGTTGATTGTGCAGTTTCTGACCGGTGGGTATTTGATGAGCCAAATCAAAGATTTTCAAGCGGGCTGGATGATCGCCGTGCTTGTGTTGCTGGTGGCGATCGGGGCGTTCAGCGGGATCATCGGCAAGCCGCTGTCGAACCTCGGCTCCGGGAAGGGCGATGCGGCGAAATCTCTGGGTAAGGTAAGAACATTCAGCTGGTTGCTGTTTATCGCCATGATTCTTATGATTATTTGCATGGTTTACCAAGGATAATACGATGACGGCTAACAAATGGTTGGCGGGGGCGTTGCTGTGCGTGATCGCCCTCGCTTTTGCTTCGGCGTTTCAACGCCCGCAGACGCACTATTCGGATCAGGTGGCCGTTCTAATGTACCACCACATCCATGATACAGATATGTCCTCGAGTACCATTACTACGCAATTGTTTCGCAATCAACTCGAGCTGTTGCAAAGCCACGGTGTGAGATTCATTACTTTGCAGCAATTTCGTGATTATATGAACGGGGGCAGTGTACCCGATAACGCGGCGATGGTGACTTTCGACGACGGGTACGAAAGCTTCTATGCGAGCGCACTGCCGATCCTCAGGCAATTGCACATCCCCGCGGTCAATTTCGTTATTACCGGAACGTTGGATCAACCGTTGGATGATATTCCCCCGAAGCTGACGCGAGAGCAGATTTCTCAGATGGCGTCTGATTCCTCGCTTGTCGATTTTCAATGCCACACCCATGCTTTTCACGGTAAAAATGATTTGGGAGCCGCCTTGTTGCTGCAAGGAAAGGAAGAAAGCGATTCGGCCTACTCCGAGCGTGTTCGCGGTGATGTCGGGCAATGCCGGGGACAATTGCAGCGGCTGCGCCCGGGAGAAGTCGATACGTTAGCCTACCCATACGGCATTCATACTCCGAAGTCGGACCAATACTTCACCGAAGCCGGCATACACTTTGCTTTCACAATTAGTCCGGGGATGACAACGAGGACGCTTAATCCGCTTGATCTGCCTCGAATCAACGCAGGAAGCCCGTACATCACTCCCGAAGGCCTGTTTGCAACGATTCAGCGGAAAGTGGAACTGGCCGGCCGTTAATGTCCGGCTTTGGCCAGCTTCGCCGCCGCATTCGGGGTCAAGCGAGTCGAGAATTTTTTCGTATTCGGATTATATACGATTCGCACTCCAAGCATCGACTGCAGGTCATCGAGGCTCACGGTGATCGTTCCATTTTTCGTTATCGCAGGTTGTTTGAGGGTGAAAGTTTTCGACGTACTGCTCGTAAAATGAGTGCTGCCAATCTTACCGACGTACATATTTCCCCGGAAATGAATTTGCAGTGTGCCGCCTTGCCCTTCAACCAACTGACCTCCGAGCTGATCGAGCGTCGTCTTCAGGTTGACTTTGCTGTTCGGGCTGTCGACGGCGATAATATGGCGGATGATCGTGTTGTGCAGCCCTTCCGGTGTGATCCATGGCGATCCACCGTTAAAACGGGGGATTTGCAACGGATCGACACTTCGAGTCGTCATCTCCGGTACGGTCGTGAAGGCGTAATTGATGCCGGCCTCATGGACGATGCCCGCCGCCCTCTGGTCGTAAGTTCCGAACGGATAGGCGAGCGAGTCGACAGTCGTTGGGTACAGTCCTTGCAAGTCCTTAATACATAGTTTTGTGTCATTGAGAATGCGCTGCTTATATTGATCTGTCGTCTCTTTGACTCCATTGACCATAAGCAGTGTCGTCAACGGCGCTTCGCCGGCAGGAGTCAACGAATGCAAGGCGTTGGTGTGGCATTGCGCGTCAATGAAATTCGTATCGTGTGTCATTTCGACGATTTCATCGTCCGACAGGGACGGAATGTAGCTGGCGAGCGGATTGTCGAGATCTTTGGTAATGATGAAATTGACGGCGGGTACGCGGAGCTTTTTCAAAATCGGATAGGCGTTGTTATAGAAACTTTCATACCCGTCGTCGAAGGTGACCAATGCGGCATTGTCCGGTACGGATCCGCCGGCAAGATAATCCTTGAACTGCTTGAGCGTGATAAATTGATAGCCCTTATCCCGCAAATAATTGATTTGATCGCTGAACAACTGGACGGTAATCGTATCTCCACTCTTGGCGAGGTCGTGAATGTGGTGGTACATTAGAACAGCGACTTGGTCGCGATACCATGTGGTTGGCTTGGAAGCGCTTAAGCTAGGAATGATCGTACACATTCCCAGAGTGAACAGGACGATCGTCATCAAAATCAATTTTCTCATGTAGGCCGATTCTCCTCCGAAAATAATAAAACTTAGGCGATAGTGCCCTGGAACTATATATCTATTCTCGGCTTATCGGGAAAATCCTTCTTTATGTTATAATGATTATGCATCTATTTTTCGAAAGTTGCTTGAAAACGATAGAAAGGAAGAAAATTCGATGCTTAATTTTCAGCAAAGTGTATATCAATTGATCGTAGAGACGTCTACGAATCTTCCGGGTGACGTGCGAAGAGCGATTATTCGCGCCAGGCAGCAAGAAGACCAGGGGACCCGGTCGGCGCTGTCGCTCGCCACGATTGCCGATAATATTCAGATGGCCGAATGCAACGTTTCTCCTATATGCCAAGACACAGGCATGCCGACATTTATTATCCATTGTCCGGTTGGCGCGAACCAGATCGACATGAGTCGACAAATTCGCAGCGCTGTCGAGCAAGCGACCCGTGAGGGGAAGCTAAGAGAAAATTCAGTAGATTCGTTGAGCGGCCGCAACAGCGGCACAAATCTTGGGCCGGGGACGCCGGTCATTCATTTTGAACAATGGGAGAAAGACGATATCGATATAAGGTTGATCTTGAAAGGCGGCGGGTGCGAGAACAA
>JAJFMO010000042.1 GCA_020697475.1 Paenibacillaceae bacterium
GGCGTTATTTTCCAATCCCACGAATTGTTGGAACGCAAAACCGCATTGGAGAATGTGGCGCTTGCCGGCGAGGTCGTCGGCCGGAAAGAAGCGGAAATCCGCAAGGAAGCCAAGCTTCTGTTGGAAAGAGTAGGACTTGCGTCAAAATTGCACTTATTCCCCCACCAACTGTCCGGCGGCGAGCAGCAGAGGGTGGCGATTGCCAGAGCGCTCTTGAACCGTCCGGCGGTGCTATTGGCCGACGAGCCGTCGGGCAACCTCGATTATGAGAACGCCGTGAACATTATTCAACTGTTAAGGGAGATCAATCGGGAAGATCGCATCACCATGCTGATTGTGACTCATGCGGACGAACTTGTTCGTGAATTCCCGGCACGCACCTTGATTATGAACCACGGGAGGTTAATTGAACTTGACCACTCTCAAGTATTATCTTCGTGACGCCAGGGAAGGATTCGGGCGCAACTTGTCCGCAGCCATTGCCGCGATGTCGCTGATCTTCATTTCCCTTTCGATATCCGGATCTCTCTATTTGCTGCAGTCAAGCATTGTGGACGATGTGCTGGGATATTTGAATTCACAGGTAAAAATCAAGCTGTTTGTCGACCCTTCGGCCGACGCCAAGCAGATCGCCGATGTGTTGAAGTCCAAGGATTACGTGCAATCGGTGGAGATTGAAACGAAGGAGCAAGCGCTGGATCGATTGAAGCTGTTTTTTCAAGGAAAACAATATTTATTGGAAGCGTTCCAGGTAAGCGATTTTCCCGATTCGATCGTCCTGGAGTTGAAGGACAAGAGCGAGACGGAGATGGCGGCGGAGCAGATGAAATCGATTCCCGGCATCACCGACATCGTGTATGCGCAGAAATTCGCGCAATCGGTCCTTCAAGCGACCAAGACGGCCAACCGGTACGGTGCATTCATCGTTGGATTGTTTCTGCTGGCTTCGATCTTGACCGTCGGAATGGCGATCAAGCTGGCGACGTATCAACGGGAGAAGGAGATTCGCGTCAAGTTGTTGCTAGGCGCAAAAGAGACTCATGTCCGCGGACAATTTATGTTTGAAGGCTTCGTTCTTGGGTTGTTGGGAAGCGTAGTGGCTGGATGTGTAATTTACCTGGTGTTTTATTATGTATTGATGCGATTGGAGATGAATTTTCAAAGCGTATTTCAATTTAAGAGCCTGGTGCTCTTCTCTTCCTTGTCCGGACTAATTGCCATTGGCGCTGTCATCGGCCTGCTGGGAAGCTTCATGTCCACAAGGAGGATCATAAAAATATGATGAGAAAGGCGTTGTTGGGTGCGACGTTGTTGATTTTTGCCGCGGCGACAACCGCAAGCGCGCATTATTCGGGCTTTGTAGAGGACTTCCTGGTCGGCGTATCGGATGACAGCTCGGCGGACCGGCTTAAAGCGGAAATCGCCAAGACCAAGGAGGAAATCGCCCAATTGCAGCCTAAGTTGGAGGAATCCAGACAAATCTACGATGGGAAGAAGGACGGGGCGATCGTCAAATTGCGATTTTACGAGACGATTGGACCGGATGTGTATATGAATTATTTGTTGCAATCGGAGGACGTCGTCGATTTTTTCGCGAACCAGCGCCTGGTGGAGAAGCAACTGCAGAGCGATCTGGATCAACTGAACGACCTCTACTTGCAATTCCGGCAGCTCAAAGCGGCTTCGGAAACGTTGGCCGGACAAGAAGATTTGCTTGCCGTTATCCAGAAAAATCTGGAGGAGAGAGCGAGGTTTACGGCAGTCACAAAAAACTACAACACGGAGAAGCGGGCGGAAGTAGCGCTCGATCTGTGGAACGCCAAAGCCGTCATTGAAATTGAACGAGGCATGAAGGCCGATGCCGATTATTTTCGCGACCATATGCAAGAATTGATCACCCGCGACACCAAGGACTCTCCTTGGCGGTTGGATGAAGCGAAAATCAACAAAGTAAGCAAGTTCAAATATTTGCTCCGCTCCGATCATGTTTATGTGCAATATTTATACAAGGACGGCACCAGCACGCTGCTCATGGGCGTTGTCAGCAAGAATGAAGACGGGACGGCCAGCTTGAAATTCGATAACGGCTTTCTCGTGGGGATTCCGATCTCTTCCGATTTGGTGAGCCAATTGCCGGAAGGGATCAAGATCGACCTCTCCAAGGTGGATCCGAAAGCGGGAGGATTTACGGTCGAGCAGACGAACGGGGCGCTTGTGATTCACCCCGTGACGGCGAAATAAGGATGTGATTTAGAGTGAGGATACATAAATGGCTGCTACTATTCGTTGCATTATGGACGATGCAGCATGCATCAGGTGTATTTGCCCATATGGCTGTCGAGGACCGTTTCTACGAGGATGTCGAATTTTCCAAAGCGAAGGAGCAAATTGTGCTGCTGCGCGGCTTGAATGTGATCTCGGCTGATCACTACGTAAGCCTTTACATGCCACAAGAGAAATTGACCCGGGCGGACCTGGCGTTCTGGATCGCCAATTTCCGCAAGTTGGCTGATAGCGGGGCCAAGCCGGAGCAGTGGCAGCAAGCGGCCAAGGAGCGCGGATTGGTACGATCGTTGGAAGGCAATGCCACCTACCGGGACGCTAATCAAGCGTATTTCGACGGCAAAGGTGTGTTGCCTGATAACCCGGACGGGGAGCTGACCCGGGAGCAATTTGCCGTCTATATGGGGCAATTTCTGACCAAGACGGTCGATGGGAAAACGTTGTACGAGTCAGCCGGCTTTACCCCAGGTCCCAAAGGGGTGATTGATAAAGTGACGAAGCGCGCGGAGGCACAGGCGAACGAAGACAGTCCGCAGTTCGACGTGGTCGTGGCCGGCAAGCCGTATGCTCTGAGCTTGCACCCGGTGATGCTTCACGGCAACGTCGATCTGGGCGTCTGGCCGGGAATGACGATCGGCGCCTCGTGGCTCGCGAAGGAAGACGACGGCAGCATTGCGGTGAAGATTATCAATGTGGACAGTACGCGCACAATGTCGTCTCCCCAGTCTTCACAGAAAGAGACTTCGGAGAAAGCAGAGGTTGCCGGCCGATTCCCGGTGCTTCCGATCGTGGCCGGCTTATTCGTAGCCATGCTAGGGATCCAATTTTATATGCGAAAGAGGCGGAAAGACGCATGAAGTTGGCGAAAATCTTCATATCGGTGTTATTTATGGCCCTTATCGTCACAACAACCGGATGCAGTATTCATGGGGATAACGATCCGAATTCGCTGAAAATTTGGATTTCTCCATGGGATTCGTTGACCGGCGATGACTTTGACCGCTATATTACTCAGCCGGTTGCCCAGAAATATCCGGACATTCGAATTCAAAAGCTGGTCAAACCGATTACCGAAAAGACGTTTAACGAGTTTAAGAAGAAGGGCGTTGTTCCGGATGTGATCATCACGACGAGCCCGTTCCTGCAGGATTTGAAGCCGTTCGGGTATTTGAGCGACGTTGGTCCGTGGTTGGCCACAACGGGAATTGATCTGGGCAGGCTGGATCCGCTGGCTGTGGAATCCGTTAAGAATGCGGGCGGTGAAGGCGTTCTGACCGGCATACCGTTCATCAGGCAATTCAATGCTCTCTATTATAACAAAGACATTTTCGACAAATTCAAGGTGCCTTACCCCAAGGACGGGATGACGTGGAAGGAAGCTGCCGTTCTGGCGGCGAGGGTCACGAAGAAAGACGGGGAGACGCAAGTTCGGGGGTTGGAGCCGGACATCGTCATCCGCCCTGCATCTGCGCTGCGGGTAAGCTACATTGATGGGCAGACGGGCCAGGCAGTGGTGAACAACGATAAATGGCGAAAGGTGTTTGATACGCTCAAGCTGATCTACGACATTCCCGGCAATCAAGGAATTACTAAATTGAAGGAAGCGTTCGGGCAGTTTTTCGATCAGAAGCAGTTGGCGATGCTCCCCGGCATCAACTGGCTGCACGATCTCGAAGCGCTGCAGAGTCCTCCCAGTTGGGATATCGTCTCGTATCCCACGTTCGACGATGCTCCGGCAACCGGCCCGCAGTTCGACGGTCATGTCCTGGTCGTCACTGAAGCGAGCAAGCACAAGGCGCAATCGGCGCAAGTTCTGGAGACGCTGCTCTCCGACGAGGTGCAGATGCAGTTGTCACAGAACGGCAGGGTATCGGTTCTTGCCGACAACAAGATGAAGGCGGCATTCGGCAGCAACGTCCCCCAGTACAAGCAGAAAAATTTGCAAGCGATATTTAAAACAAACCCAGCCATTCCGAACGCTCCGACGGTAAGCGACCAGCCGGCGGGGGTGATTATGGATCAGGCGATGCAGAAAGTTGTGCGCGGCAGTACGGTCGAACAAGCGCTGAAAGACGCTGACGATCAAATCAATCTGTATCTCTACCTGAAGGAGTAGGAGGCGAATTTGTGAGAGCGGGCATTTATCTGCTGTTGGGCTTGCAAGCATGTCTGTTTCTGATCGTTCCCGCCGCATCGGCCCATGCCGTCAATAACGGATATACGGAGGCGAGCATTGACGGCAATCGCGTTCATATGGAGATGACTCTGTCGCAAAGCTTGTTTCCCGCTTACGACACCGATAGGGACGGTGCAATCTCTGAGCAGGAATTGACGCAGCAGCAACAAAAATTGCGAACTTTGATTGACCGGCATTTCGAGTTGATGGCTCCCGAAGGCAAGCTGCAACTGGAGCAGATGGACGCGGCTCCCGGCATTCAGGAAGGCATTCCCGTGATTCATTTTCGGATCGACTACACGGCTATCAACAACATTAATCAATTACACGTGAATTATAGCCTGTTTATTCAGGACACGGACCCGCAGCATCAGAACTATCTCACCTTCTATCAGGGGAATGATGTGATCGGGCATACGGTGTTGGAGAAAGGCCACGAAACGTACGATCTGCATGGCGGCAAGCCGGAAATGTATACGTCTCCGTTATGGGGCTTCGGAGTGCTGGGCGGCCGCATTATTGTGGACGGAGTGAGTCCGCTGTTATTTCTGCTCTGTGTCGCTTTAAGCGGCAAAACGTTGGATAAAGCGATCAATGCCGTTTTAGTGATGATCATCGCGCATGCCGCAGTGACGTTGACATGCTTTCATTTTGGATTGTCCATATCCGCAAGTTTGCAAGTATGGTGGGAAGCCGGCGCCTGGGCGGCCATTCTCGGATTGGCGGTCGGAGTTCTCCTCCGAGGCCGAGGTTTCTGGAAGGCAACGATGGCCATGGCGGCGTTGTATGGGCTGTCGCATGGGTTGGATACGATGTCGGGGAACCGCCCCCTGGCTGACGCCGAGCAGTTTTCCCGGATAATTGCTTATCACATCGGCGCAATCGCTTCCTTAAGCGTTGTTCTTTATATGGCCTTCCAACTTATTCTTTTGGTTCAAAAAATAAGGGGGATGAGCCGAGGCAAGAACGAAAGGGGGTGAACGCATGGGTTCGGTAAACAATTTACGTTGGTTGGAAACTGTGCGGCTGAGGGAATAGCCGGATCGCTATCGCACAAGAAGGAAGGTGTAAGGAAAACAATCCCTTCAATAAGGAGGAATGAATGATTGTGAAAAAGTGGTTGCGATTTTCGGCCGTATGCGCATTAATGTTTGCCGTACTGCTTGGGATTGCCCAAGTAGGAACGAAAAACGCCGAAGCAACGACGAACTACCTGACTGTGCATATGGTGGACGTGGGCGGGGCTGCCTTCATTGTCCAGCTTCCGAATGGCAAGACGATGGTCGTGGATGCAGGCGTTGCGGCGGATCAGTCCATCTTCTTCAACAAGCTGGATTCGCTCGGAATTACGAAGATTGATTATTTGGTCGGAACGCATCAGCACAGCGATCATATTTCGATCTTCAACAATATCCTCAATAACTACCAGGTCGGCGGAGTTTATTTCCCTAACAACACACCGTGCGATTCGACCGATTGCAGTTACATGCTGAGTGCAGCGCAGAAGAACGGCGTTACCGTCCATCAGATCAACAGGGGAGCGGATATTTTCCCGGACACTACGGTGAACGGAATATCGTTATCCAATTTCGTTTACGCACCTGGAAATAGTGATGATTACAGCGGTGATTATACACCGGGGACGACGCAATATGTGAACTCTTATTCGCTGATCTACAGAATCAAATACGGCAGTTACGGAATTTTGTTTACCGGCGATGCGATGCCGCCTGCGCAGGCGAATACAATTGGCATGTACGCGCTTGAAGGGAATCAAGTGTTTACCGCCCCGCATCATGGATGGAGCGGTTCGGTTTCGAACGATTTCTTGGATTTTCTTCAATCAAAATCGTTCAATAAGGCATTGATTCCTAACCAGAAGCTTGACGGTACTTCCATACCTGCTTTCAAATCCAGGTTGGATACGAGAAATCTTCCTTACTGGAGCACCGGAGGCAACGGGACGATGTATGTGAGAACGGACGGCTCTTCGGACTGGTCGGCCAGTGTAACCGCCGAAGGACCGTAAGCAGGAAGAGCTTCCTCGGCTAAAGATGCCGGAGAAGCTGCTTGTGTAGTCGATGGTGGAAGGTGAGTGTCGTAATGGATGCGTTATCTATTGCGTTGATGTACGTGCAGCTGGGCATAGAACATATTTTGAGCGGAATTGATCATCTGTTGTTTCTGGTTGCCTTGCTGTTGATTGCCAAATCGATCATGGAAGTGCTTAAAATTGTTACTGCGTTTACCGTCGCCCACAGCATTACGTTAAGCTTGGCCGTTCTGGGCATTATCCCCGTCTATGAGACTTGGGTGGAGGCGGGAATTGCCCTGACGATCTGCTATGTGGCGGCAGAGAACATCTTCCGCAAATCGTCCGCAAGGTGGCGTTGGATTCTCACGTTCATATTCGGATTGATTCACGGGATCGGGTTTTCCAGCGCGCTCAGTCAGGTCGGGTTGTCCAAGTCGCATTTTCTCGTCTCGCTGTTGACCTTCAACGTCGGGATCGAGATCGGCCAGCTGATTGTCGTCGGCGTCTTGTGGTTCTTCCTGGTGAAAGCCCGTGCCAACTCTTGGTATCAGACAGCTGTTGTCCGGGTCGGGTCGGCCATCATTTTTATCATCGGATTGGTTTGGTTTATTGAGCGGATCAATGTATAAAAGGAGGAATGAGTAAGGTGAAAAAGGTAGGCAAGCTGTTGAGGGTTTCAGTCATCTGCGCATTTATGTTAGCCTTGATCTTTAGTGTGAGCCAGTTCGGCACCCGTACCGCTGAGGCGACGGTTCGTAACATGTCGGTGCACTTGGTGAACGTTGGCGGCGCCGGTTTTATCGTAGAACTTCCGGATGGGAAAAACATGGTGGTGGATGCGGGTGTCACCGCGGATAAGCAAGTGTTTTTCGACAAACTGGACAGTCTCGGGATTACAACCATCGATTATTTGGTCGGCACTCACCAGCATGTCGATCATATCTCCAACTTCGATTCCATCATTAATAACTATAACGTGGGGAAAATCGTATTTCCGGACAATTCTCCGGACGACTCGACTTATTACTCCGATATGGCCGCTGCAGCGAACAATCATGGCGTGACGATCAAGCGGGTGAACGCGGGCGGGAACATTTTCCCGGATGTTACGCTGAGCAACGGGTTGACGTTAAAAACGTTCGTCTATTCGCCAAGCGCCACGGCTGATTACAGCGGCGACTATGATCCTGTTGCCAATCCGGCTGCCTATGTCAATTCCTATTCGCTGGTGTTCAATATCAAGTACGGCACTCGGGGAATCCTGTTTACCGGCGACGGGATGCCGCCCACACAACAGGACGTGATCGCCAACTACCCGCTGACCGACATTCAAGCTGTCGTCGCACCGCATCATGGATGGAACGGCTCCCAAGATCCTAATTTTTGGGATTTTCTGCAGAGCAAATCGTTCAATACGATCCTGATTCCGAATATGAACGCAACAGGCAGTGTCAATACGTTCAAGTCGGATATCCAGACAAACAGAAAAGCAGATTTCAGATACTATAGCTCGTATGCAAATCAAGATTTTTATTATCGAACGGACGGCTCGACATGGTGGCCCAAGTCCGGCTCGACGGCCGAGTTCCAAGACCCTACCTGGTCTCCTTGATTTGTATGTAATTTTCGCTTGATAATCTGCAACGGTTGGAGTATAATGGTAGGAATATTCCAAATACGTTGCAGTGGATCAGTAGGTTGGTGGACACGTCAGAGAGCTGTTGGCCGGTGCGAAACAGTCGTCGAACCCATCCGAACTCGCCACGAAGTAGCTTCGCCGAACGGGTCCGGAACCGCGTAGGCGAACGCCGGAGCCTGACCGTTACAGCAGGGGATGTGGGTCGTAAAGTATGCAATCGGCCGACATCCGTCGAGGGCACGCCGGTTCGGCGTGAATGAGAGTGGTACCGCGTGAGATGTTACAGTCTTTCGTCTCTTCATAATTGAGGAGGCGGAAGGCTGTTTTTATTTTTCAATCGAAACGGGAAGGCTGATGATTATGCAAAATGTGGAAAAATACGCGCGCGGTTACTTTATGCCGCCTGAACCGAGTTTGAAGTGGTCGCACAAAGAATATATTACCGAGGCGCCGACCTGGTGCAGCGTGGATCTGCGAGACGGCAATCAGGCGTTGATCATTCCGATGAGCTTGGATGAGAAGCTGGAATTTTTTCAGACTCTGGTGCAAGTCGGGTTCAAAGAAATCGAGGTAGGGTTCCCGGCCGCATCCGAAACCGAGTACGCCTTCTTGCGAGCGTTGATCGAGCAAAATTTGATCCCCGACGATGTAACGATTCAGGTGCTCACCCAGTCGCGCAAACATATTATTGAGAGAACGTTCGAATCGCTGGAGGGGGCCAAAAGCGCTGTCGTCCATCTGTACAATTCCACCTCGGTCGCCCAGCGGGAGCAAGTATTCCGCAAATCCAAGCGGGAAATCATCGATATCGCCGTGTCGGGTGCGGACTTGCTAATGAAGCTGGCCAAAGAAACACCGGGCAATTTCAAATTCCAATATTCTCCGGAGAGCTTTACGGGGACAGAAGTCGATTTTTCTTTGCAAATTTGCAATGAGGTGCTGAACGTCTGGCAGCCGAATGCAGCGAATCCGGCGATTATTAACCTGCCGGCGACGGTGGAGATGTCGATGCCGCACGTTTATGCGAGCCAGATCGAATACGTGGGAGAGCGTCTGAATTTCCGGGAAAATGTGATCTTGTCGCTGCATCCGCACAACGACCGGGGAACGGGCATCGCATGCGCCGAGTTGGGCATGCTGGCAGGCGCGCAGCGGGTGGAAGGAACGCTGTTCGGCAACGGTGAGCGTACAGGCAATGTCGATATCGTCACCTTGGCGCTGAACCTGTATTCACATGGGGTCGACCCGCGATTGGATTTAACGAACTTGCCCCAGATCGCCTCTGTATACGAGCGGGTGACACGGATGCGGATTAATGAGCGGCAGCCGTATTCCGGCAAGCTCGTGTTCGCCGCGTTCTCCGGCTCTCACCAAGATGCGATTGCCAAAGGGATGAAATGGCGGGAAGAGCAGGAGCGGACCTATTGGACGGTGCCGTATCTGCTGATCGATCCGAAAGATATCGGCCGGGAATACGAAGGGGACGTTATTCGCATCAACAGCCAATCGGGCAAGGGCGGGATCGGCTATTTGCTCGAGCAGAAGTACGGTTTGGATTTGCCGCCGGAGATGCGCGAAAATTTCGGCTACAAGGTCAAGAGCGTGTCCGATCGCGAGCATAAGGAATTGATGCCGGAAGAAATTTATCAAATATTCCAGGAGGCATACGTCAACATCGCTTCGCCGATCGAGTATGTGCGTTACCGCTCGGCGCAATCCGACGATTTCTCCACCCAAGTGATGGTGCGAATCGACGGGCGAACCCAAGAGATTGAAGGCGTCGGCAACGGCAGGTTGGATGCGATTAACAACGCCATTCAGTCGAACCTTGGGCGGGAGTATTCCAATCTGGTGTATAAAGAGCATGCGCTTGAGATTGGCGCAGGTTCACGAGCGATTTCATATATTGGGATAACCGGCGCAGATGGTACGAGGTATTGGGGATGCGGCATCGATCCGGATATTATGACGTCATCGATCAAAGCGTTGTTTAGCGCCGTTAACAATATGGGGGATGGGCGCTCGGCGAACGAAGCCTAAGGGAACAAAGGGAACTAAGGGGAACGGTCAGTTGGGTAAAACCTGCGGCCGTTCCCCTTGCCATAACAGCTGCATCTCTGGGCTGGTCGCCAGCAACTCGGATAGGGTACCTTGCGCGTCCACCCGTCCATCTTTTAGAACCAGGATATGATCCGCGCGCGCCAGCGCTTCGCGGCGATGAGACACCGCGATGCAGGTGATCTCGGGCTCCTGAAACAGCCGATCCCACAGTTGCTTCTCCGTTTCCACATCGAGCGCGCTGGACAAATCGTCGAAGATTAGCAACTCGGCCTCCGTCATCATCATTCGGGCGGTCGCCCCCCGCTGGATTTGTCCGCCGGACAACAGCACTCCCCGCGGTCCGACCATCGTCTCCAATCCGTTCTCCAATTGACGAATATCTTGTTCCATCACGGCCAAGTTAACTGCTCGATTCATGTTTTCAGATGATGCAACGAAGCCTTGGGTAATGTTGTCGCGCAACGGGTCGCTGAACAGTCGCGGCACCTGCGGCGTATAAGCCGACCTTGGCGGGATCAGGAAGTCGGCTGGGTTGTTAATGATTTTCCCGTTCCAGCGGATCGTTCCGGCGGTTGCGGGCAATAGTCCGAGCAAGCTGCGCACCAAGGTGGACTTGCCGGAGCCGATGCGGCCGGTGATGACCAGAAGCTGGCCGCGCTTTATTTTGAAGCCGATGTCATGTATTCCGTTGCGTGAATTCGGGTACTCATAGCTCAGTCCTTTCACTTCGAGGCGCTGCAGCGCTTCTTCCGCGACTGCGGTTCGCGCCGGGACATCCGGCGGCTCGTCGTACATGTGGATGACGCTGTGTTCAACAAGGCGTTCTTGTTCGCCGGGCTTAAACAGGATGCTCATCCGATCCATCGATACTTTCAGGCGCAGATGCTGGAAAACCATATAACCGATCAAAGAGACACTTGAGGCGAATGAGCCTAAATAAGAAGTGAAGAGGGCAAAATCGCCAACGGTAAAGTGGCCCGCCCGCATTTGCGCAGCACACATCAACAGGATCAAGCCGATGGACAAGTTCAGCACATGCTGATTGAGCGAGCGCATCCATTGTCTGAACAGAGTATCCTTCAGTGCAGCCACTCTGCGCGCTTCATTCAACGTATCGAACCTCTGCTGCACGTCTTGTTCCGCATGCGCCAATTTCAACGCCTGTACCGCTCCGAACGTCTCGGCGATAAATCCGGTAATCCGGCCTGTCGCCTCCCGATTCAACCGGCTGTAAAGTCTTCCGCGATTTCTCGAAAAATTGTTGAGCAACGTGACGACCGCAAGCGGGGACAAGGCGACGATCGTAATCAACCAATTAATGTGGGCCATAATCGCGATGCCGACAATCGCAAATACCAATCTACCCCAAAAATCCACCCAAGATTCCACATATTCGACGACTTCACTCACATCTTCACGGAAACGGCTCATCGCCTCGCCTGGAGATGCCGGCAAGTTGCGGCCCGGCCAGCGCAGGATGCCCGCAAGCATATTTCGCCGAAGTACAGCCTGAATATGGAAAAAATAAGTCACCCATTCATAGAAGGCGGCAAAAAATAAGCCTACGCGCGACACGCGGATCAGGGCTACGAAAAATAATGGTATAGACAGCCACCAAATGTTCGTAGATTGACCTGTCACGCGGTCGAAAAACCACTGCATTCCCAAGCCGATCAAAATCGGTAAGGAATGAAAGAGGCACCATAGCAAGCCGTTAATCGCAAAGAGCGAAAGTCTGAACTTGAGTAATCGTATT
>JAJFMO010000043.1 GCA_020697475.1 Paenibacillaceae bacterium
TCGGTCAGCGAGTGATGCACGAGTGGATCCAACAAATACCCGTCGCCGTGCTCAATGTGCACAAATTCCCGCCAAGCCGCCACATCCTCGCCACGCATCAACGGCACCAAACTCGCTCCTTCCACCGATGACGGGATGTCCAAGCCGACAAGGTCGAGAATCGTCGGCATGATATCCTCCAGAGACACCGGCCGATCCACGACCAACCGCTGCCTTAATCCAAAACGCGCCGGCGCGCTGACAAGCAACGGCACCCTGGCCGCTCCCTCGTAAGGGACGCCTTTCCACCATAAGTAGTGATCGCCTAACATTTCCCCGTGATCGCTTGTGAAAATCACTATCGTATTATCCCGATCAATCCCGCTTGACGGATGTAATAACCGGCGAATCTGGTCGTCGATATGGTTGATGCTCGCATAATAGGCCGCACGGCAAGATTGCAGCATCTCACCGCGAAGATTCACCCGAATGGCGCTTACATCAAACCCTTTGCCGTCGTAATCGGGCGGCTCGGCCCAATCCCCGACGTACGGCGCGGGCAGCTGCTGCCGCAAATATCGTTCCATATAGAACGCCGGCGGCACTAGCGGCGGATGGGGTGCCAAGTAAGACACCGTCAGGAAATACGGACACGAAGGATCGCGATTTTGCATAAACTTCATAGCCTCGTTCGTCGTCCAATTCGTCTGGTGCAACGCCTCGTCGAGGTGCCAGGAGCGCGCCGTCCAGTCGTTGCTCATCACGCCGCTCGTGTAATAATTGCCCATTATCCCGCCCCGATGAAACGTATCGACGGTCACTTGTTTATCAAGCCAGCGGCTGTAGTCGGTCATGACCACCATGTGATCGAACCCATAACGCTTGCGCACCGGGTGCTGGTGCATATCCCGCCCAGCCAAGTACGTGTGGTACCCGGCTCGGCGCAACGCATTCGGCAGAGAGTCCCGTCCGTCCCACTCGACATTGTAGTTGCCCGACAGTCCGTGTGAAGAAGGATACTGGCCCGACATCAGCGACCGCCTTGCCGGAATGCATACCGGGCATGTGCTGTAGCATTTGGCAAACCGCACCCCGCTGCCGGCGATGCTGTCCATATTCGGCGTTAATACGACCGGATGGTCCTCGATGCTGAGGCAATCGCCGCGCTGCTGGTCCGTCATTATCAATAAAATATTCGGCAACGTATTCACGAAGCGCTCACCCCTCCCTCATTTTCCATAGTAAGATCCCGCGCCCGACGCAATACTTCCAAAGCCTCCGTCAAATCGTATTGATGCCCTCCATCGAACTCCAAAAAATAAAACCGGTCGGCGATGCCCAACTGCTCATACGTCTCCGCGACCTGGCGGGCAGCCGCTCGGGTATACTCCGCCGGGATCGAGTTGTCGTGGATGCCCTTCTCAATAATGCACAACTTCGGACAAACAAGCCGAACCAGATCGGCATCGCTGAACCGGTGCACAACCCCCGGCCAGCGCAAGTCGTCCAGTCCGCAAGGGTTGACCGCGCGAGCTTTCTTATATACCATGAATCGATCGTGAAAATACCCTGACGGGATGCAGAAGCCGACCCGCTCATCCGTCGCTGCGAGCAGCAGCGTGTAATAGCCGCCATGCGACAGCCCGCTCACGCCGACCTCGCCCGCGCCGATCTCCGCTCTGCCCTGCAAATACGTGATCGCTTGGCGCAGCTTGAACAGCTCCAGCGCCGCAAGAGACGTTCCCACGCACCGGGCGCGCGAATCAAGCAGCCAACGCGTGTGTTGCGGCCGCTGCGACTTCTCTCCGTCTTTCCTCACTTCAAAATAAAGTGCGGGCGCAAACACGGCATACCCTTCATCCACGAACCTGCGAGCGGCGTTGGCGTAATTGAAGTCCCGCTCCAACCCGCACAAAATTTCCGGACAGCCGTTGCCGCCGTGAATGAGAATCATGAGCGGCGTTTTTCCGACCAGCGCCTTAGGAGTCATATACATTCCATAAAAGGTTAGCCCCGGCGCCACAGTCAGGAACAACCGGGAAATCCGGCAATGGTCCTCCTCACCGACGAAAACTTCTTCGCACGATATTGCGCCAGCTCCCTCGGCCGACCCGCCTACCTCCAATGCCGCCAACGGAGCATAGCCGATCGCTTCCAATAGCTCCGAAACATACTCCTGCTTGGAACGAACATAGTTTTCGACGCTGGACAAATCCAGCTGATACCGCCCGCGGCGCGCCTGTTCCATCGCTTCGGACTGCCGTTCAAGAAAGTCAAGCGCACTCTCATACTGCCGGTCGCGCAGCTCGCTCGAATCAGCCACTTGCTCAACGTACCGCATTGCTCGCCCGCTCCTTTACGCTTGTTTTTTCGCCGCCGCTTACTTGCTCTGCAACGTCGCAATTCCTTTGGTTGCCGCTTCCTGCGCCTCGCGCAAAGCCGTGTTCACGTCGGTCTGCTTGTTGCCGATTTTGTCCATCGCCGGATTCAACGCCTTGTTCGCTTCCGCATCATAAATCGTCGGGATTGGCGAAGGAGCCGGATTGTAGTCGAACACCGGGTCGAGGTGTTTGGCCTGAAAGCTTTTGTCATTATCGGCAAAATGTTTCCGCACCGCCGAATCGCTCAAAGCCGGCAGCCGGCTGGCTCGTGCAACCAGTTCCTGCGCCTCGGGAGAAGTGGTTAAGTAGGCGATGATCTGGAACGCCAGATCCTTGTATTTCGTCGTCGGCGAAATCATCATCATATGGAAATCGACGCGGCTGTTTTTGCCATTCTTATCGAAAACCGGCTGGCTCGTAATGTCCCACTTCATTTCAGAACCATAACCGCTCTTCTGGTTAATCAAGCCGTTCAGCCAATTGGGCAGCATGGCCAAATTTTTGTCCTTGCCGAACGCGTCGTTCGCTTGGGCGGGCGAGTAGTATTTCGCGCCGGGGATGTCGTAAACTTGTTGGTACAAATCAGCGAGCCGTTTGAAGGCAGGTGAATCCAGTTGAGCCTTCAGCGTCTTCGGATCGATAGGCTGGGCGCCCAGTTCATCCGACAGCGTCGACCAGCTGCCCGGGTACAGCCCGGTGTACTGAACCCCGCTCTCGCTGCGAGTCAACTTCTTAGCCAGAGCGACAGCGTCGTCCCACGTAAGACCGTCCTTCGGATACGCCACCCCATACTTATCGAAAATGTCTTTGTTGTACGTCATCAAACGAACGTTCAAATAGATTGGGAGGGCATTCAACTCGCCGTTGTTGCTGATATAGCGAATGCTCTTTAAGGAAGTTTGCTCGAGTTTGTCGATCGGTACGTTGTACTTTTTGACCAAGTCGTCGAGCGGAGCAAGCAATTTCAAATCTTGGATGACAGGCATGGAGTTGAATGATGTGAAAAAGATGTCCGGCACGCTTCCGGAAGCGACGAAATCGGGGTAGTCGCTGCCTTTGGCAACGTTAATCCGTTCAACAGTAACTTGGGGGAACTTCTTTCGGATCGGGTCGACGATGAGCGCTTGCCACGATGCGTCGTCCGACTTGACGGAGTTGAAAATTTTCAGAGTGACCGGTTCGGTTGAAGTCGTCGAAGGAGCCGCGGACTGCTGGCCGGCCGAGGCCGTTGTGCCGCTCGTTGCTTCTGCCGAATCGCCGGTGCCTGCCGTCGTGCCGCCGCCGCAGCCGGCCAATGCAACGATCGCAGTGAAGGCGATGAAGAGGAAAGTCAATGTCATCCGTCGACTCGGCGCTTGCCGCCATTTCATGGAACATCCCGCCTTATTTTTTAATTAAATATTATATATAATATATATGATAATTAATATGGTATGAGCCGTCAATCACCAAATGTGTTGGGGGGCGAGAAGTGATCGGTGACATATTTTCAATCTTGGAGCGTCCTTAGAAGGTCGAGCGCGTCGTTGTCGCCGGACACCAGCGAGACGCTTGCAGATACGGCAGCAGCACGTCGAGAGCCTCGTTCGTGCGAATCCGGCTGAGCGCGACCGTGGCGATGAACGGGGCATAGCGTGCACCGTTGTCGCTCTTCGGCGAAGCGAGATCGGTGCCAGACGCGGAGTTTTTCGCGTCATACAGCGCTTGCTTGAGCGCAGGCACAGCCGCCGATGCCGACACCCCGAGGCGCGACAGCGCCAAGCCGGCGAGAAAGCGCGTGTACTCGTCGTCGTCGAGCAGCGCCTTGCCCAGCACCGGGACGATCGCTTCTGTCGGCGTGCCGATCAAGCCGAGTGCCTCCACGGCGTGCTGGCGAATGAAGGCGGAGCGATCGTCCAGCATGGCGATCAGCTTAGGCACCGCGGCGGCGGACGCCGGCCCGATCTCGCCCAAGGCGAAGGCGGCTTGCCCGCGTACGTCGCCATTCTCGTACGCGCCGTCGAGCGCCGTGATGAGCGCCGGCACAGCCGCCGCGCCCGCAGCCGCCAAGCCGTGCGCGCACAACCGTGGAACCGAGAAACTTTTCGGTTCCACAACGTCCGGCGACTGGTGGGACAGCCCGGCGATCAGCGCTGCGATCCCCGCCTCGCCGGATCGCGCCAACTCATACGCGGCGTTCAGCGCCCCGTTCTCGTCATTGCCGCGCAGCACCTTCGCAAGCCGCGTCACGTCAGGCGCGCCGTCCGCCAGCGCAGCGCCTGCCTCACTCGCCCCGCCGCCATCCGCCGCTGCCGCCGCACTCCCCGAAAGCCAATGCCACACATGCTCCCACAGCAGCGGATTTCGCTTGATCGGCAGCATGTTCAGCGGCTCACGCCATTCCGCGCGCGCGTTGTTCCACTCCGGCCGCTGCGGCGCCTCCATGCGAAAAAACAAAAACTTCAGCATATGCCGCGTCGTATCCGTAAAGTTCGGCGTCGCCCGATGCCACATGTCGTAGTCGATGACGACGAACGTCCCCGCCGGTCCGACGACCGACAGGCGCGCGTCAATATCGTCGTCTTGCATGTTGTAGCGGTTTTGCGAGCCGGCAATAATTTGCGTCGGCCCCATCTGCTCGCTGACCGCCTGCGGATAATAGAAAATCATAGCCGACCACGGCAGATGATTGCGAGTTTTCTCGTTGCCCCAGTAGTTGTCCTTGTGCCATCCGGCGCGCGGATTCACTTCGGGCAACTCCTCGCGGCTACGGCGAGCATCCGGTTTGCGGTCGTGGCCGTGCCGATGAGCGTGCATAATGTAGCCGGGGCCTAAGATGCTGGTCAGCGCCCCGTGCACCGTCGGATGATCGAAAATTTGCTGCACCTCCGGAACTCGCGGCACCAAGTTGTTGCCGGGGTTTCCTTCGACAGCGTACACCTCATCCATTTTTCGAATAATATTACGATAAAAAGCCTCCGGAAAGTCGGTCTGCAACTGCACGAATCCATGGGCAATAAACTGCGCCATCTGCTCGTCGGACAATAAATGGTTGTTTGTGGGGCTGGAATCGGCCATACAAAATCCCTCCTCGGATCTCTTCGATTATTTCAACTCCGTGCGGCGAACGCCTGCGGCGTCGATCTGCCACTGCTCGGACGAGTTCGCGCGGATAAACTCCTCGTTCACATCGATGCCGAGTCCCGGCTTCTGTGGAACAACCAGCTTCGCATCCTTCACTTGCAGCGGCTCGTGCAGCATGTGGACGTTGCTCTCGAACAGCCCCATCTGATACTCCTGAATGAGGAAGTTGGGCAGCGCTGCGGCGACCTGCCAGGTGGCCGCGGTGCCGATGATCGTGCAACCGCCAAGATGGAGCGCAGCCGGTACATTGAACGATTTGGCCAGGTTACAAATTTTCCAGCCGGAAGTGATGCCGGCGCGTACCAAATCCGGCTGCGCTACCCCGATCGCCCCGGCCGCGAACCACGGCTGGAATTCCTGGATCGTGCGCAGCGGTTCACCGACGGCAAGCGGAGCTTCGACCGCCTTCGCCAGCGCTTGATGCGCCGGGATGTCGTACGGCTTAAGCGGAGCTTCGATCCATAATATACCGAGCGCGTCGAGCTCTTTGCCGATCCTCTTGGCAGACCCGAGATCGTACTTCCACATCAGATCGACGTAAATCGGGTAATTGTCGCCGACCGCCTTGCGCACCGACCGAATGATGTGCAGATCCTCCTGCATGCCGTGGCCGACGAACAGCTTAATACCGGCGTAACCCGCTTCCTTGTAGCCGATCGCCGCCTGGCAGTTTTTCTCCAACGTCTCCTCGCGCAAGCCAGACACATAACAGGGCAAGGCGCGCGTGAACGGGCCGCCCAGCAGATCGCACACCGGCACCCCGTAATGCTTGCCCTTGATGTCCCACAGCGCAATGTCGATGCCGGCGATTGCGTCATGGATGAAGCTCGAGCCGTGCCCGCGAACTTCCATCATATTGTACAGCCGATCGTAGACGACTTCGTTGGCGAGCGGGTCGCTGCCGATCAGGGACGGGCCGAACAGTCTGCCGATGATCGTCGCGGCCGCTTCGGGCAAGATCGGCGCCTGCGCTTCCCCCCAGCCGACGAGCCCGTTGTCGGTTGTGATTTTGACCAGGCAGGACTCGAGTTTTCTGCTATAAGGTTGCGGCCAAAACTTTTCAAAATAGTAGTCCGTTCCCGGGATCAGGTTGGGAGTTTCCTCCACCCCGGTAATTTTGTAGTGCTTGTCGACTTTGTACGTATACACTTCGACCGATGCGATGTTCACTTGTTTCCCTCCGAATCGTAGGATCGCAAAGTTTGGCGGCTTGCCTCGTCCAGCAGGCTGCATTCTTCCTGGGTAAGCCGAAACTCGGCCGCGCCGAGATTGTCTCGCAGATGCTGCGGATTTTTCGTGCCGAGAATGACTGAAGTGACCCCCTGTTGGTGCAGAAGCCAGCTGATCGCAATTTGCGATATCGTCGCCGATTTGGCAGCGGCTAACTCCCGAAGTTGTGCCACCAGCCGGTTCGTCTTGTCGCGATTATCGGGCTGGAACCATGGGCGCACCAAGAGCGACTTCATCACCGGCGTCTGCGGGTCGGCGTAATTGCCCAGCAGCAGCCCTTTCTCCGTCGGACTAAAGCTCATGATCCCCATCGAGTGCTTCCGGCAAAAAGGCAAAATCTCCGGTTCAATGCTGCGGTCCAGCAAATTGTAGCGGGGCTGGACCACATCGATCGCGCCAAAACAATCGACAGCTTCTTGCAATTGGGCAAGCGAAAAATTGGAGACGCCGACGGCGCGAATCAGCTTCTCGTCCTTCAGTCGGCGAAAAGCGGTCAACGTCTCGCTCACCGGCACGGTCGCTCCCGGTCCGTGCATGTAGTAGATGTCGACGTAATCGGTTTGTAGCCGTTTCAGACTTTCCTCGAACGAACGCAGCACTTCGTCCGGCCGTTCGAGCTTTCGGCTTACCTTGGTGGAGATCGTGTATTGCTCCCGGCATCCTTTGAGCGCCTTGCCCAATATCGTCTCGGCGCGAGTGTTATCGTAAATTTCCGCCGTGTCGAATGAACGAATCCCGCTTTCCCGCGCCTGTTGCAGCAATTGCAGATCCTTCTCTTCCGTCTCGTCAGGCCATGGTGAGCCCATGCCGAAGCTCAGGCGAGACAACAACACCCCGGACGGCGACAACTCCACATTTTTCATAAAACAACCCCCGGTCTGCGATCAAGGAAAATGCCGCCTTGCAAGGCGAATTGGCCGTTGACCATCACATGCTCGATCCCGGACGGCGGGCGTGTCGGGTGTGCGAAGTCCGCTCCTGCAGCGACGTTATCCAATTGGAAGACGGCCAAGTCGGCATAATTGCCAGGCTTGATCACTCCGCGGCCCTTGATCCCGAACCGTTCGGCGGGAAACCCGCTCATCTTGCGCACCGCCGTCTCCAGCAATAGGCATTTCTCCTTACGCACAAGCGTCTCCAATACTTGCGGATACGTGCCATAGCCACGGGGGTGTGGGTGGCCGTCCAGCAGAAAACCGTCGCTGCCGACCATATGCTTCGGGTGTCGGAACGTACGGTGCAGCTCCGGAGCCAACTCCGGCGGCCAGTGATAAGTCGCCATCGCCGCCAAATCCGTCTCCCGCACCAGTTCCAGAATCAAGTCCTCCGGCGCAAGCCCCGTTGACTCGGAAGACTCGTACACAGTTTTGCCTTGCAAATGCCGATACTTGTCGCAAGGAATGCATGACAGCTGCACAAGGCTGTAATTGCCGTAGTTTTGTTTCATCTCGTCGCGGAAGCCCGCGCACACTTGCGGATCCTGAAGCAGCCGCTTTAGCTTCTCCGGCGGACCGACTTTCGCCCATTTCGGCAGCCGGTACAGGAGCAGCGTGGAGCCGGCGCGGTACGGATAGAGGTCGAACGTGTAATCGATCCCGTCCCGATCCGCCTGATCGAGCAGCGCTTCCCCGGCGGCATCGATCCGCATGTGCGAAATATGAACGGGAATTTCCGCCCGTCTTGCGATCTCGAACGTCTCGTCAAGCCCAAGCTTCAGCCTCTCAGCGTACCCTCGCTGATGGGCCGCGTAGAGCGCGCCGCGCCGAGCGGCCACCTTCGACAGCTGGATGAGCTCGTCGGTCGTCGCGTGCGACTGCGGCTCGTAATCGAGCCCGGTGTTAAAGGCGACGGCGCCTGCGTCCAGCCACTCTTCAGTGAGCCGCGTCATCTTTCGGATGTCTTCGGCATTGGCCGATCGCGCGTCCCAGCCCATTGCCGCCAGCCGAATCGCCCCATGCGGCACCTGGTTCACGAAGTTGACCGGCAGCCGGCCGGCCAGACGATCCAGAAACTCGCGGACCGTTGCCCCGCCCCATTCCGCCGGTGTCGGGCCATACAAGCCACTCAAATATTCCTGCATCTCGCCGAGCAGCTGGCCAGACAGCGGCGCCCAGCCGAAGCCATCGCTGCCGATGAACACCGTCGTAATTCCTTGCTCCAGCAGGACAGATCGATCCTCACGGTACACCGCGCCCAGTTCAAAATGATCATGCACATCGATAAATCCCGGTGTAATACAACGCCCGGCGATATCGAATTCCTGCCCAGCCGTAGCCCCGTCCAGACAGCCGACCGCCGCGATGCGATCTCCGGTTACCGCCACATCTCCGACGAAGCCCGGCTTGCCCGTGCCGTCGACGATGAGTCCGTTCCGGTAAATCACGTCGTATGCCATGCTCTCCACTCCTCACCCGGTTGTAAGTTATCTCGATTTTATTTCCTGAATCGCCTTGGTCATCACTTCGTCCGCTTCGCGCAGCGCGGTGTTGATATCTTTGCCTTTGTTGACGACGTCGTTGAAAGCGGTAAAAATCATCACCGCAGGATTCGGGTTAAAGTTGTACTTGAAGGAGACCAGCACCGACAATTTCGGCTTGGTAAACGCCACCAAATTTTTCTTTTCGTCAATCGCTTTTCCATATTGATTCTGGATTTGGGCATTTTTCAATGTCGACATCCGCGTGTTGCGCGACATATCCGTCTGCACCTCGTCCGACAGCAGCACAGTGAGTACATCGAACGCCTCATCCTTCACTTTGCTTTGCGCCGTGATGCCCATATAACCCGCATCCACCCTTTGGCCGACGCCCGGGGCAAGCGGATTGGTCGGGTACTGCGTAACGTCCCAGTCGAAATCTTTCACTTTCAGCAGCGGCACAAGGTTGAAGGACGTAGCGGAGATCATGGCGATTTGCCCGTTGGTAAACCCCTTCATCAAGTTAACCGTCGTCTCCATCCCTTGCGCTTTGAAGAGACCCGACCACAGAATGAACAAGTTTTTCCAGCCGTCGGTTTGGAATACCGCCTTGTCGTTCACGGCATCGATGAACGGCAGCCCCAATTGGTAAGCCCCGCGAAAAACGCTGTCCGGGTGCATCCCGTAATATTGGACACCATCAACGTTGCGGGTCAGCTTCACGGCCAAATCTTGCGCATCTTTCCATGTCATGCCGTCTTTCGGGTAAGGGACCGCGAATTTGTCGAAAATGGCTTTGTTATACAGCAACGCATACGGCAAGTTGTATACGGGCATAGCGATCAGATGGTCCGTGTTCGCAGCGATTTTGGCCGATTCAATGAACTCCGGCTGGATGCGGGAGAGGTCGAAGTTGTGCTTTTTGACCAACTCTTCCATGTTGTAGTCCACACCCAGAGCCGGAAAGTCGGTCAGTGGAAAATGGGACGTATAAATGTCGGGAATATTTTTAGCCGCGATCAGTTCTGGGTAGCTGTTGCCTTTTTGCCCGATATCGATGTAATTCAATGTGATGTAAGGGTATTTCTTGCTGACCGGATCAGCCAAATAGCGCTTGAATTCCTCTTCGTTGAACATCGAGGAGGCACGCATGGCCATGGTGACGGTGACCGGATCGTGCGGTTTGGCTTGTTCTTTAGGCGCCTCGGCTTGTTTTTGGGCGGACGTAGCGGCGCTTTTGGCGCCCTGGTCGGCGGTTGCCGCTTGGTCAGAGCCGGGTGATGCGCTTGGATTTCCGCAGCTGGCCATCATGGTTAGAGTTAGAGCAAGGATGCACAGAATACTCGCTTGATTGCGTATGTTGCGGCGCATGAACATTCCTCCTACCGGAATTCAGCAAGGTTTCCGCTTCTCTCTATTCTCCACTTTGTTTGTCTGTTCGGATCGTCTCGATCAAATAATCGTATATCCCGAATCGATGGCAAAAACAGCCCCGGTGACGAACTTCGCCTCGTCGCTCGCCAAATAAACGCAGGCGTGCGCGATATCCTCCGGGGTGCCGTGCTCGCCGAGCAAAGTTTTGCGGCGGGTGAATTCCAGCTTGGCTTCGTTCTCGTAATCCGCCGCCGTAGCCGGTGTAAGAATTGCGCCCGGGCAGACGGCGTTGCAGCGGATGCGCTGCGGAGCGAAGTCGACGGCGATCGACTTGCTTAGATGGATGACGCCCGCCTTGGCCGCCATATATGATGCTTTACCGCGCGCAGCCAGCATACCGATAGCCGAAGCAGTGTGCACGATCGAGCCGCCGCCAGAATCGGCCATCAGCGGGATGGCGTATTTGCTGAACAGGAACGGCGCGGTCAGCGTAATGTCGAGCGTGCGGTTCCATTCGGCGAGTGACGTATCGACGACGTTCTTGGCCGGCGACCAGAACGTGTTCGTGCTGACGATGTCGAGTCTCCCGTACGCGGCTTTGACGTGCTCGAACAGGGCGACGATCTGTTCCTCCACGCCAACGTCGACGGTATGGCCTTCGCAACGCCCGCCGCTGCCATTTATCTCGTCGGCGACCCGCTGCCAACCGGCTTCGTTGATGTCGGCGATGACGACGGCGGCTCCTTCTTCGGCAAAGCGCTTGGCGATGCCTTCGCCGATACCCGACGCGCCCCCGCTCACGACAGCGACTTTATTCGGCAATCTGGCCATGATCTACTCCTCCTTTGGTTCTTCGGTATTCACGCAGCTATTGGCGGTACGATACCGGCCCCCCCAATTTGCAGCACTTCCGCTTACGACCAACTAACTATATTAGTTTAAACCCGGCGTGCGACCTCATTATCCCTAATGGCCCCACGTAACGCGTACGATCAACTAACCATTTTTTTCTTTTCGCCCACCAGTTGGCGATTAACGGGGGTTTTAACGGCCTTTTGGCCGTTATCTCGGCGGTTCGCGCTCGAGTGGGGCCATTTAACGGCCTTTTCGCCGCTAACATTCCAATTATCGCCTGCCCAAGGGTACTTAACAGCCTTTTCGCCGTAATCTCGGCAGTTCTCGCTCGAGCGGGGCCACTTAACGGCCTTTTGGACGTTATCTCGGCGGTTCGCGCTCGAGTGGGGCCATTTAACAGCCTTTTCGCCGTTATCTCGGCAGTTCGCGCTCACGAGTGGCCATTTAACAGCCTTTTCGCCGTTATCTCGGCAGTTCTCGCTCGAGCGGGGCCACTTAACGGCCTTTTGGACGTTATCTCGGCGGTTCGCGCTCGAGTGGGGCTTTAACGGCCTTTTGGACGTTAACATTCCTATTCGCACTCGCAGGAAAGCCTAAGGACCAGTGCACACCGTGCTTCACTTGAGTTTAAGGCCGTTTCTGGTCTTAAACTTTGGGTTCATAGTGGTCCATGTATCTTTAAGGCCATTTCTGGCTTTATACCTTGGATTAGCCCTGGTTCAGGCGGCTATAAGGCTATTTTTGGCCTTAGACCATGCTCTCTCCGTGTTCCGGGCGGCATTAAGGCCATTTTTGGCCTTAGACCATGCACTTGCCGCATCCCGGGTAACTTTAAGGCCATTTCTGGCCTTAGACCCTGCACTCCCCGTGTTCCAGGCGACTTTAAAGCCAATTCCGCCTTATCCCACCAACCCTCGCTCGCCGGTGGCCGACGAACGGCCCTTGGCCGTTCGTCAACAGCGGCCCCCTACTTCTTCCGCAGCAAAATCATCTCCACCTCGGTGGACACGCCGAGCGGCAAGGCGTAAACGCCGAGCGCCGTACGAGCGGGCAGCGACGGCTGGTCGCGGAACACTTCGTTCAACGTGAGCGACGCGCCGTTGACGACTGTCGCCTGTTCCGTGAAATCCCCAGCGCAAGCGACGTACCCAGTCACCCGCACCACGCGCTCAATGTTGTCGAGGCCGATCTCCTCGTTGACCGCCTCGAGGCAGTTCAGCGCCGAGAACATCGCGCTCCGTGCCCCTTCCTCGACAGTCAGCGTTTCGCCGACGCGCCCTTTCAGCACCAGCTCCCCATTAACGAACGGGACATTGCCCGACACATAGATCAGCCCATCCACCTCGCTCAAGCTGGCGAACGGAATCCCCGAAGGCCGTTTGCGCGTAAACTCCATACCGACTTCCTTCTTCTTCTGCAAAAATCTTTCTGCGTTCATTCCGCATTCCTCCTATAAAATGGTTTAGTTCACGATGGCAACTCCGACAACTGGTTGATGCTGTTGCGATACGTGGCCAGCTCGCCGCGCATCATCGACTGTACCTGATTAATTTTCCAACGAATATGCTTGGCGTCGCCCACATACTCCATACTCGGCTCCCACCCGAGCCGCGAGTTCGCCTCCACCAGCGGAATCGCCTCCTCGGCGTTGGCGATCTCGGCGAGCGCCAGCCGCTCCATCTCCTCAACAATTGGCAACTCAGCCGCAGGCATTTCCTCGGCGAACAGCCGGCTCTTGAGCCGCCACCACTGCTTGACGTGGATCGTCGTGCGCACCGCGCACAAGAAAAACTTGCTCAGGCCATGCAACTCTCGCCCCGCCGCCTGCTTGCGCTCCGGCATCACAGCCAGCGCCAGCTCCATCTGCCGCACGCCTTCCTGCCACCGCTCGGCCATCCGCGTCAACCGGGCGATCTCCACCGGGATGCGAATCGCCCCCGGCGACACCCTGCCGTTGTTCGCCGGCTGGTACATCGTGCGAAAAATGCGGCTGCCGTTCATCGCATACCAAGAAGCCGGGAACACCGGGGCGGTGATGAACGCGAGCGGATACGACGGACCGATCCGAAACGGCCCGTATTGATCTTCCGATGTCGGCACATAATCGAGGATCGCCTCGCTCCAAAGCTTCCACGCCTCCAGCACATGAGGCGTCGCCGCCTCGCCGTAATCCCGCTCCGCAATACGCCGCCCTATCTGCTCAGCCGACACGTATGGCTCCCAATACGCCCACTTGGCCAGCTCGCTTACGAACGACGGCCACCAGCCGTAATGGTGCGACTCCATCAAACCTCTCAAGCCCCAATCGTCCGACGCCCGGCGCAACGCCTCGTGACGCCGCGCCCATTGATACGGCACCGGCTCGTACGGCACGACCCCAAGATCCCAAGTGAGCCCGCCGGTATTGCTCATCGTGTACAGCTGAATGCCGCGCTCCTTGGCCGCCTTGCCTTCGCTCGCAAAATAGCGTCCCGGCCCGACAAACGAAACCGTATAATCGACGCAATTGTTGAGAATCCCTTCACGCGCAATCGGCTCGAACATCTCGAATGTCGCCATCAGGATGATGTTTTCCGGCAAATTACGAATAAGCGCAATCCGCTCCGCCTCCGGCGCATATCCCCAGTTGTACGTCCAGAACACGACCTCAGCTTCCGGCTTATGGCGGTGAATCGTGTCGCGCAGCATCGTCAGCATTTGGGGATAGTCGTTGCAAGGCCACCAACCCGGGTTCGGTTTCACGGCAAGATGTTTCGGATCGTACGGATCTTCCTTTTTCGGAACAATCAGCTTCTCGTACTTGGGCAATGTCTGCGACGGCGTCGGCTCACGCAGCTTCATCGATGTCCGTTCGTCCTTGCTCGGAAACCCGCACGATTCGCCGACAAGAATCACCCCCTTGAGTCCCGGGGACGCTTCGAACAAAGAACCATAGGTACTTTCATAAAAAGCAGCGGCCTTCTCGTCGTCGGGGTGATACACGTTGCGGAAGTAGCTGTAGGCGTACACGTCAATGCCGTACAGAGCGGCGCGCTCGATCACGTCGTTGAAGTCGACGAAGCCGACCGGTGTCCGGTGCACGTCTTTCGTAAACAGCAAGATCGCGTCCATCCCGGCGTGAGCAATTGCGTTCAAATGCTCGTCCGGAAATTCGTCCAACCCCCAGCCGGAGTGAACCATGCGCGGCGAAAAACGCGGACGTCGCACAACATCCTGCCCCCGCAAAAAGGGCGCCTCTCGCAAATTCATCAAATCTTCTATATAATAGCTGCCCTGCCCCGCCCCTCGCTCATCGCAGCCACAAACAACGATCCGCTTCTCGCCCACAATGAGCCGGTAACTGCGCGCTTCCGACAAGCCTTCGTCCAACTCCGGCAGCTCCGCTCGGGTCGCCAGCACGATCGTCCGCTCCGCCGACGCGGCTGCCGTTGCCAACTCCGCACCCGAAAGACGTCGCACGAGCACAGACACGTTCATGCTGACGAGAAAATAATCTTGCAAATCTTTGGCCAGATTCAGCATATAAGCGCCGGCCTCACGGCCAATCGCGATGCTCCAGGCTTCGCCGATCGCCGTTTCGTCCGTCTCCGGGCTTCGGGATGGATCCCTCCGATTGGGCTGATGGACGACCGCCAGCCGTTTGCGAAACTCGTAGTTTTGTTCAGCCATTTGTATTCACCCCCTCCAACTCCACTTCGCGGCCGCTGTCGATCGATTGCTCGATGGCGTTCGCCACCTCGATAACGTGCACGGCGTCGGCGAACGAGACGTAATCCGGTTGCCTGCCTTCGGCAATGCAGCCGCAAACGTACGCGAGCTGCTCCTTGAGCGCCCCGGCGAATCCGTCAGCGAGCCCGTAGTGGAAATGGACGTCCGCCGGGATCGCACCGTCCGCGTCATTCCACATGCGCCAGCCGGGGTTGGAGGCGTCGAGCCGCACCGTACCGGCATCGCCAATGACTTCCAAATAGTCGTTCGTCCCCACGCCGGCGCGGTCGGGCGTCAGCCAGTCGCTCTCCAGCACGGCGATCGCCCCGTTTGCGAATTCAAGCGTCGCCCATAGCAAATCAGGTACGTCGGCTTCAGCGACGCGCCGTCCCCACGCCTTCACCTTGCGCACCCGGCTGCCCGCGCACCACAAGGCGATGTCCAGGTCGTGAACGGTGGACATGTATACCGTGTGCGTACGCTTATAGATCGCAAACATCGATTTTGGCCGCGACCGCTTCATATATAAGCTGACCGGCTTGCCGATCGCTCCATCCGCGATCGCCCGTCGCACGCTGGCGTACCGAGAATCGAAGCGCAGCACATCCGGCACGGAGCGCTTGCAGCGTCGGCTCAAGATGCCCTTTCTCATACGTGGCCACAATGATCAAATCGAGCTCCGGATCCGCGCACAGATCGGCACTGTTCCCGTACACACCGGCGATCCCGTATCGATCCGCCAACTCCAGCATCTTCGCCTCGTTCAAGTCGCATACTGCGGCAACTTCAGCATCCGGCAGCGACTGCAAAGCCTGCAAATGGCACACTCCCCAGTCGCCCAAGCCGATGATGCCGACTTTGACTTTCGAACTTCGCATCTGTTCCACCCCCTTCCCGTTACTCCCTTGCCGCTCCCGCCCCTATGTACCCGTCCGTCAACTTCAGCGACCGGCCGTAAATGTCCAGCTCTTTGATGACGCCTTCCACCTGAGCGATTTTCCAGCATAAATGCTCGGGGTCGGTCATGTAGTCCATGCTCGGCTCCCAGCCCAAACGCGAATCGGCCGCCGTCAGCGGGATCGTCGCCTCAGCATTGGCGATCTCCAGCCGCGCCACCCGCTTCATCTCGCCGAGCAGCGCCCCCGCCATGTTCGGGTCGGGCTCGCCCAACAGCCGCTGCTTCAGCTTCCACCACTGCTTGGCGTGCAGCGCCGTCAGTGCCGAGCGGCTCATAAACTCGCCGAGCCGCCGCAAATCCTCGCCCGCCAATCGCTTACTCGTCGGCATCAACGCGATTGCCCGCTCCAGACTGGCAAGCCCTTGCTCCAGCAGCCTACGCAACTCTCGCAAACTCGCAATCTCTGAATCTATGCGCGACGGTCCCAGCGACTGGTAACCCAACTCGCGCACTTTGAAATCGCTCGGTTTGTACTCGATGTGCACGATCCGGTTGCCCCACAGGGCGAACCAAGCGGCGGGCAACACGATCTTTTGCTGGAACAGCAGCGGATACGACGGACCGATGCGAAACGGACCGTACTGATCCTCGTTCGTCGGTATGTAATGGCGGATCGCCTCGCTCCACCGTTCCCACGCCTCCAGCACGAGCGGAGCGGCTTCGCTCCCATAATCGCGACGCGCCAAGGCCGCGCAATAGTCGCGAAGCGGCGTATCCGGGCTCCAAAACGCTTGCTTGGACAGCTCCCCGATGAACGACGGCCAAAAGCCGTAATGGTGCGATTCCATCAGCCCCGACAAGCCCCAATCGGCCTTCGCCTGCAGCAAGACGTCAAATCGGCGCAGCCATTGGTACGGCATCGGCTCATACGGGATGACTCCGAAATCCCAAGTTAGCCCGCCGGTATTGCTCATCGTGTACAGCTTCAAGCCCCGCTCCTTGGCCGCCTGCGCCTCACTGGCAAAGTAAACCCCGGGTCCCTCGAACGACAGCGTATAGTCGACGGTGACATGAGTGACGCCGGCTTGCTTTTGCTGCTCGAACATCTCGAACGTCACAAGCAAAGTGATGTCCTCCGGCACGTTGCGAATGAGCTCAAGCCGCGCTTCCTCCGGCGCCCAGCCCCAGTTGTACGTCCAGAACACGATGTCGGCCTCAGGACTGTGGGTGCGGATCACTTTTTTCAACATGTTCAGCCATTCAGGGTAATCGCAGCAAGGCCACCACCCGGGCGACGGCTTGTCGGCGGGCACTTTGGATGACGGTTCTTTTTCCCGAAATTCCCGGGACGTATTCTCATCCTTGCTCGGAAATTCGACGGATTCGCCGACGAGCACCACTCCCTTGAACCGGGGGCAAGCGGCAAAAATCGCCCCGTACGTGCTCTCGTAATACTCCAGCGCGTCGGCGTCCCCGGGATGCTTCAAGCTCTCCAAGTAGCTGTACATGTACACGTCCAACCCGTATCGTTCGGCCCGGTCGACGAGGTCGTTGAAATTCAGATGCCCTTTGGGCGAATGATCGATATCTTTGACGAACACAAGAATCGAATCCATCCCGGCGTGGGCGATCGCGTTCAGGTGCGCATCGGGAAATTCGTCCAGCCCCCAACCGGAATGCGTCATTCTCGGCGAAAAATGCGGCTCGCGAAGCACATTCCCCTTTTTCACAAAAGGAGCTTCCCGCATATTCATCAAATCTTCGAGGTGGTAGCAGCCTTGCCCCGCGCCGCGTTCATCGCAGCCGCAGATCACGATCCGCTCGCCGTCCACGACGAGCCGATAGCTGCGCTCCTTCTTCAAACCGGACGTCGCCGCAGCGACCGTCGCTTGGTCCCAACCCGACCCGGCCAATGCTCCTGCTGTCGTGATCAAAATCGTTTGCGGCTCGCGGGCAGCGGCGGCGGCATTTTCCGCAAAACGCACGTAGACCGACACGTCCATGCTGACCAGCAAGTAGTCCTGCAAATCTTTGGCCAAGCTCTTCATATAGTCGCTTGCCGCCGCGTCGACGACGATGCTCCAGCCTTCCGCGACCGCGATTTCGTCCTGTTCAGGCGTTAGCGCGTAGTCCCGGCGATCCGGCTTATGTACGATGTTCAGTTTTTGCCGGAATTGGTAATTGCGCTCGTTCACGGCATGTCACTCCTTCCATTCCAGCTTCTGTAACGTATCGGTAGCGGCCGACTCCTTCGCCTTCAAGCAAATCAGCGCGCTCATCAGACCCGCGTCCAGCGGACACTCCGGCTGCGCCCTGCCGGCGAACGTGTCCAGCAGATTCGGGATCAGCAGATCATCCCCGCCGAAATGATGACGGACCGGCTTGATCTCGTGCACCTCGATCTTCCCGCTATGATGATGGTGCACCGTGACGCGATTCGTGTAAAAATCAAACTCGACCGTGCCTTTGTATCCCATCAGCCTCGCTCCGCGGGCGTGCAACTTCCCTTTGACGAAAAAGTTTTGCGTAAACGCCACGTGCATCCCGCTCTCGTAGCGGATAATCGCGCTGCCCGAGTCTTCGTTGCCGGTGTCGACGGCGAAGCAGCACATTTTGGCTTTATGGTGGGCGGCCATCGGCGCGTTCACATCGCTCTCCAGGCAAGTCTCCCGCTCATCGCAAGCATAGCAATACAGCCCCGCCGGCTTATCGCCGCGGAACACTTGCTTCGGCGTCATCGCGCAGACGTGAGTCGGACGAAGGCCGAGCAGGTAGTTGATGTAATCGATGTCGTGGGTTGCTTTTTGTAGGAAGAGTCCACCGGTTTCCTCTTCGTCGCGAAACCACGTCTGGAAGTACGTGCGGCCATAGGTGACGTTGTTGACCGCCTGAACGTGCTCTATCGTGCCGAGCGCTCCGGAGTCGATGATTTGTTTGACGAGCTGCACGTGAGGCGTCATGCGCAGCGGGAAAGAGACATACACCGGGCGGGGAGACGCCTCGTAGGCCGCCTTCAGCCGCAACAGGTCGGGCATCGTCGTCGACACCGGCTTTTCCACGAGCAGCGGCAGCCCCGGCGAATGGGCCATGACACGGCAGGCCAACTCGGTATGCAGCGAGCAGCGCGTGCCGATCATGACGGCGTCCAGTTGATGCGCGTCAAGCATCTGCTCCGGCGAAGCGTGAAAAGCGACCGGCGGAAGGCCGGCTGCCGCCATCTGCC
>JAJFMO010000507.1 GCA_020697475.1 Paenibacillaceae bacterium
GAATCATCATTGGCCAAAGCTACCGCTTTCCGCCTGTCGACGTGACGGTGGCCGACAATATCGTCGTGAATTCCCGCGGGATATTGTACGACGAGCAGATGAAAACGAATGCGGTATTTGCCGGAAATATCGGTTACGGCGGGAAGCTTTCCAATGCGGAACGGACGAATCAAGAGATAAAAAACGTCGATCCCCTGTTGAGTGTGACTGACGGCCTGATGAAGCTATCCGATGGAAGTCCGGCGATCGATGCGGCAGTCGGGGATTATCCGTTCGTCAAAGAGGATCTGGACGGCCAAGCGCGCTCGCAGAACGATGTGGGGGCGGATGAATTCGCAACGGGAGCTGTCGTTCATAAGCCCTTGACGCCGTCCGATGTCGGACCGGATGCGGAATAAACACATGAACAAAAAAAGCTGCAGGAGGTAATGTTTCCTATGAAGCTCACTAAGATGGTATTGCTGTTGTTGAGTACGATCGTCGCCTTGGCGGTTGCGGGCTGCGCGCAGCCGCAAGCGCAGAGCGGTTCTGTTTCCGATTCAGGCGAGGGGAATGCGTCCGCTAAGCCGAACAATGAACCGTTCAACCTGGTTTTCTTTACGGCACGCAACGGGAATTACGCCGACGAGGGAAATTTTCAGAATGAGATCGGCCAATTCATCAAAGAGAAATTTCCTAATGTGACGGTCGAACACATTCATCGCGCCAAAGGACAGGATTATCCCGATTTGCTCGCTTCGGGCAAAAACCCCGACATTATTTTGGAAAGCAGCATGAACGTGCAGCCGTTTATCATTGACAACGGATTTCAGACTGATCTCGCCCCGTTGATGAAAAAACATAACTTTGACGTTACCCGCATTGATCCCTCGTTGATCGACCAGCTGAAAAATTCGGGCGACGGCAAACTGTACGGCTTGCCTTTCAATCTGAGCTCAATCATCGGTTTTTACAATAAGGATATTTTCGATAAATTCGGTTTCCCTTATCCGAAGGATGGAGTCACGTGGGACGACGTATACGATTTGGCCAAAAAAATGACCCGCGACGACGGCGGAACGCAATACAACGGCCTGCTCGTCCATTACGGCCTGATGTTCAAATACAACCAGTTGTCGTTGCCTTTCCTCGATACCAAATCCGACAAGGCGATTATTGCCACCGATGCGTGGCGCCGTATGCTGGAAAACTTCAAACGTTTTTATGATATTCCCGGCATGCCGTATACGAACAAAGTCGACGATTTCCCCCTGGGAAAAACAGCGATCGCCGTCCACGTGGCGGAGAAAATGATCGGTTGGCCGCAGGTCAATCCTGCCCTGAATTGGGATGCCATGGCGGCGCCGACCTTCAAGGAAGCTCCCAAAACCGGGTTTCAGCCCAATACGTATGCCCTGTTCGTAACGTCTGTATCGAAGCACAAGGACGAAGCTTTTGATATCATCGCGTATCTTCTGTCCGACGAAGTGCAAATGAAATTGTCCAGGAAAGGGCTGGTCACACCGCTTACAAGCAAACAAATCCAACAAGCGTTCGCCCAGGATCAAGCGGAGTTGAAAGGCAAGAATGTTCAGGCCGTCTTCTACAACAAGTATCCGGCAGCGCTGCCGCTGCGCGCTCCGGGTTTAGCCTATCTGGATTTGTCAGGCGAGACGGGAAAAGCGCTGGACAATGTGATGAAAAACAAAGCTGACATTAATACGGCTTTGCGTCAGGCGGAAGAGGAAAGCAACCAACTGCTCGCCGAGAAAAAAGCGCAGAGCCATGCTAAATGAACGCTCAGACCGGAGGAGACAGGTTAATGAAAAGTTTAGCATGGACGGCTAAGGCGGCGGGAGTATGGAGCACCGTCATCGGCGCGCCGAAGGGGCTGACCCCGCTTTCCTTCGTGTCGGCCGAGCCCCGCTCGGAAACCTTGAAGCGGATGGGCGAAGCGCCATTTCCATTCGACGAATCGGAATTCGAGCTGGAGGGGATTGGCGGGAAGCTGATTCTGCGGCATCCTTTAACCGACCGGGAGAAGGTGTACGGGATGGGCTTGCAGTTCCTGCGGATGAACCAGCGGGGGCGCACCCGATTTCTACGGGTGGCAAGCGATCCGAAACAGGATACGGGGGAAAGCCACGCTCCCGTGCCGTTTTACGTCACCGACCGCGGGTACGGGATATTGATCGATACGGCTCGTATCGTCACGATCTATTGCGGTTCCGCTGTATGTCTGGAGGACACCCGGCCGGAGGAGACCTTCGACCGCAATACGGAACGGGGGTGGCGGGCAACCCCGCTGTCCCGCAAGGTGGAAATCGTGCTGCCGGCGGAAGGGGCGGAAGTGTTCGTATTCGCCGGCTGTTCCGTGCTAGAGGCTGTGCGGCGGTACAATTTGTACTGCGGAGGCGGCACCTTGCCCCCCCGCTGGGGGCTCGGCTTCTGGCACCGGGTGCCGAAGCTGTACGACGCCGAGGAAGCATACGCGGAGGCTATGGAATTTCGCGAACGGGATTTTCCTTGCGACGTGATCGGATTGGAACCGGGTTGGCACAGCAAGAGCTACCCGGTTACGTATGAATGGTCGCGGGAGCGGTTCCCCGACCCGTCGGCATTCGTCGCCCAAATGGGTGCGGAAGGCTTCCGCGTCAATCTGTGGGAGCATCCTTACGTTTCGGCGGACGCCGGGATTTACGAGGCGCTTCGCCCTTTATCCGGCTCGCACAGCGTCTGGGGTGGGCTGGCGCCGGATTATGCCTTGCCGGAGGCGCGCGCGCTATACCGCGAGCAGCATGAGCGCGAGCACGTCGGCATCGGGGTCGCGGGCTACAAGCTGGACGAGTGCGACGGCAGCGAATTGACCGGCCATTCTTGGATGTTTCCGGCGCACGCCCGTTTTCCCTCGGGGCACGATGGAGAACAAATTCGCCAACTGTACGGGTTGATGTTCCAAAAGATGAGCGAAGAGATGTATCGTAAAATCGGCCGTAGAACGTACGGCCTGGTCCGGGCCTCGGGAGCCGGCGCAGCGCCGCTGCCTTTCGTGCTGTACTCCGATCTGTACGATCATCGGCAGTTTGTCCGCGCGCTCTGCAACTCCACATTCAGCGGCCTGCTATGGACGCCGGAAGTGCGCAAAGCCAAGGACGCCGAAGATTGGGTGCGGCGCATGCAGAGCGTCGTTTTCTCGCCGATGGCGATGTTGAACGCATGGGGCGACGGCACGAAGCCGTGGTCGTTTCCGGAAGCCGAAGGGATCGTCCGCCGCTACATTCAATTGCGGATGCGTCTTTTGCCCTATTTGTATTCCGCATTTGCCCGCTACCATTTCGAAGGGATACCGCCGTTTATGGCG
>JAJFMO010000508.1 GCA_020697475.1 Paenibacillaceae bacterium
AAATAGCGTCGCTCACGATCGTTAGAGTGCAATAGGGTGGGAAAAACGCAAAATAACGTCGCTGGCAATCGTTAGAATCGCAGCCGAACGTTAGGCACACAAAGAGCAGCACACGATGAGTTGAGCACAGTGCACAGTGCACAGCGCAAGGCGCACGACGCGCCCGAAACTCGCGCCAATACTGCCGCACCTCTACCTGTCGCCCCCCATCGGAAGAACCACCTTGAACGTCGTACCTTGGTTCATTTTACTGTCGATAAGAATACTTCCACCATGATTATTGACGATATTGTGGCTGATCATCATACCTAATCCGGTCCCATTTTCCTTCGTGGAGAAGAAAGGCTTCCCGATTTGGGACAAAATTTTGTCCGGAATTCCGCTGCCCTGGTCGGTGATTTCTATATCCACCTGCTTGGAGTCTGCCTGCGGCATCACCTCGATGACGATCTCCCCGCTGTGGTTCATCGACTCGATCGCATTTTTCACAATATTAATAAACACTTGTTTGATCTGATTCTCATCGCAAGGGACGATGACGGCAGGTTGTCGGAAAATGCAGCGAATCGCGATGTTCTTCATTATCGCCTGCGTATCGAGAAGCGCCGCAACATGCTCGATCAGAGGAATTAGATCGCACCGTTCGAACATTGCTTCCTGCGGCTTGGCCAAGATAAGCAACTCCGTCAGGATCATCTCGATGCGGTTGAACTCGTCGGATACGATATCGTAATATTCCTGCTTCAAGCCATGCGACTGCATCAGTTGAAAAAAACCTTTGATCGCCGTAAGAGGATTGCGTATTTCATGAGCGAGCCCTGCGGCCAACTGGCCTGCCACGGATAGCTTTTCCGATCGGATAAGCAGATCTTCGGTTTCTTTCTCCAACATTAATTGTTCCGAGAGCGAAGGAAAAATAACCGACTTTTTCTTTTGCAACCCGGACACAGCCAAATAATGATCTGTCATGTGATACTCATGCGTTTGGAGCAATTCGCACAAAATAGAGGAAGGCAAAGCCATACCGTCGTAAGCGCATACAGTGATGATGTTGCCGTACTTTTTTATACACTCGTCGCAGCCGGCTTCGTACTTTTTCAACCCGTTCGAGAGTGTAAGCGACTCCTGCTCTTTCCAAGAAACCAAACCCCATGTGCGAATGATTTTGTTTTCTTCTAAAAAAGGGGCTAGAATCCGATGAAAATTTCTGAAGACATGCTCCGATTTGAAGGCATCGTTAGTTTCGTAATACTTGTCGCATTCCTCATAAATGATTTCTTTTATTTTATCTTCCGAGTACCCTCGATAGTTAAGAAGATCGGTAACCCTTTTATAATGATCCGGTTTGTCAATGTAAACGACCAGGTGCTTTTTGTCCAGTCCTTCAGCGATAAATGCAGCGGCATTGTTCAAGTAATAATCGATCTCTGTGTAAGGATAAACAATATGACAACCGGTGGACAAATCAATTTGGCTAGTAAAGTGTACTTTGGGAATGGCTTGCGTCATGCAGAAGCTCCTTCCGATAAGTCTGGCCACATAACTGTATAGCAACTTCAAAGGTATACTTTCCACATGATCAACAAAATTCCTGCTGCATAGGAAAAAAAGTATGCATCCAAATACCCATATTGAAATCATTGCTATAGACTGAGTTTACACTATTGTAGAAAGAAAAAGGTCGCCTGTCAGGCGACCTTTAAAAATACTCTATTGCATCAATTCCCAGTAGGGTTACCCCCTACCCATTGATCACCACGCCGCCGTTGATGTGCAGAAATTGCCCTGACATATAGGAGGAATCACCGGAAGCAAGGAAAACATACGCCGGGGCGACTTCCTGAGGTTGGCCGGCCCGCTTCATCGGCGCGCTCATTCCCCAATTCGCCACTTGCTCCGCGGGAAACGATGCCGGGATCAGCGGTGTCCAAATATTCCCAGGGCATACACCGTTGACGCGAATCCCCCGGCTGTGCAACGACTTGGACAGCGAGCGTGTGAAGGCGACAATCGCCCCTTTGGTGGAGGAGTAGTCGATCAACTGCTCGTTGCCTTCGTAAGCCGTCAAGGAAGCGGCGTTAATGATGGAGCTCCCCGGTTTCATGTGGGGCAAGGCCGCCTTCGTTAAATAAAACATCGAAAAAAAATTGGTGCGAAACGTCGACTCCATCTGCTCGGACGAGATCTCTTCCAAGCTGTTCTTCACATATTGCTGGGCCGCGTTGTTGACTAGGATGTCCAGCTTCCCGAACTCCTTCACGGTCCTTTCCACAATTTCCCGACAAAAAGCTTCCTGCCCGATATCTCCCGCTAAGGATAAGCAGCGGCGCCCTTTCTGCTCCACACAGTGCTTCGTTTCATCAGCATCGCCATGCTCGTTGAGGTAGACAATGACGACATCCGCCCCTTCCTTGGCGAACGCGACGGCGATCGCCCTTCCCTGCCCGCTGTCTCCACCGGTGATAATCGCGACCTTGTCCTTCAACTTGCCGCTGCCGACGTAATTCGGATTGTCGAACGCCGGCCGAGGATTCATCTGCGACTCGATGCCAGGCTGCTGGTTCTGGTGCTGAGGCGGGAAAGGCGTTGTCGTTGTCGAGTTAGGCGTTAATGTAGCTGTCATGTCAGGTTGCTCCTTTTTTTAACTATATAGGTTTAATAAGATCCGGGGCCCCCGCAAAGTACCTGAATCAACTTCGAAGCAAGGCTTCACTTTGTGGGGCTATTTTACATTTGATATTGGGGAAAAGGAATCGGCGCCGTCGGAACATCGAGTAAGGTTGGGTTGGAACCGACCAAAGCTGCTTGCAGCCGCCGTTCCAGATCGTCTGCGGACTGAATTCGCCAAGCGTCCCAACCGCACGCTTCCGCGAGTTGAACGAAGTCCGGATTCGTAATATCGGTTCCCTCCGGCGTCAGCCCCTTCTTCTCCATCTTGTTGCGTTCCATCTGTAAAGCACAGTTTTTGAACAGGATGACGATCACCCGCAAGCGGTATCGGGCGGCCGTCAGCAAATCCGCCAGCACCATCGCCAGCCCGCCGTCCCCGGTGATGCAGAGAACAGGCTGCTCCGGACAACAGAGGCTCGCCGCCATCGCCGCAGGCAAACCGAAGCCCATCGTCCGCCAGCGGCTCGATAGCAAGATGAGCTGGCTCTTCGCGCGAAAATTGCGCATGAACCAAAGCGTCGAATCGCCTTCGTCCAAGGCGATGATCGCATCCGGTCCGACATGTCTCTCTACCGCACGAACGATGCGCGACGGGTGCAGCGGAAAGCCGTCGGCCAAGCCCTCCTGCGCGTTCCGGCTTGCCCACGTCTCGCGGCATTGGCGAATTTGCCGGCCACCACGACGTGCCGATGACGAGCACCGCGTCCGCTTCCTTGAATCGGCCGGTTAAGTATGGGTTGCCCCCTTCGCCAAGCCCCCCGAGCAAATGAGGCGTATCGGCGGGGATGACGCCGGTCGCCCCGTAGCCGATCGCGATGCCGCAACCCCACGATTCAGCCAATCGCTGAATCGGCCCCGCCGCATTCCGCGCGCCGGCACCGGCGCCAACCAACATCATCGGGCGCTCCGCTTGCCGCAACATCTGCGCCGCACCCTCGATTTCCTCATCGCCAGGGCCAACCTGCGGCACACGGATTGGCGGAAACGGGCGCACCGAAGTGGGCAAACCAAAAACATCCGCCGGAATCGACAGATGAGATACGCTCTTCAACGTCATAGTCACATGGATGGCGCGGGAAACACAAGGAATCACCGCATCGGGATGAGTGACAAGCTCGGAATAGTCCGTCACCGACTGAACCATCTGCTGCTGGTTAATGTACTGCTTGTAATGGGTGCCGATCTTGCGCAGCGGCGCTTGGCCGGTGATCGCCAGAACAGAAGCGCCGTCCATATACGCATCGCCGAGCCCGTTCAGCAGATTGGCCAAACCCGGTCCCATCTGGGCGGCACAAACGCCAAGACCGCCCATGCATTTGGCATCGGCGGAAGCCATGAGGGCGGCCACCGACTCGTGCTTGACGGAGACGAAGCGAATCGCCGTTTGTCCGGCTATGGCGTCTAACAGTCCGAAGATCGCATCGCCCGCGACTCCATAAATTCGTTGAACGCCCCACAGCTGCAGTTGTTCCAATATCGCCGCTGCCACCGTACGAGAGGACGATAGCGGTGCGCGACTTGATTCCGTACCTTTTTCCAAAATCAATTCACTAGGCATTCTGCCAACCATCCCTCAAGGTAGTTAATGGATAGTATGGCATCCCGACTTTCCGGTTATTCCCAAGCCGAAGAATGTATATCGACATTCTTAAACCTTCGGTGTATGATGCGGGGAGAAGGGGGTCGAAACGTTCATGCAAATTGTCGCGATGCTGACGATGCTGATCGACCACATGGGAATCGCGTTCTTTCACAATCAAGAAAACATGAGGATCATTGGAAGAATCGCCTTCCCGATCTATGCTTATTTAATCGTTCAAGGCTACCATTACACGCGCAGTTTGAAAAAGTATTTTATAAGACTCGTCATTCTGTTCGTCATCTCGCAAATTCCGTTCATGATTGCGCTGCATGTGTGGAGTGTGAACGTGATCGGCACGTTCATCGTCGCGTTGGCAGTATTGTGGAGCCTGGATCGGCTGGCCGGCATTTGGCCGAAAATCGCCGTTGTGATGGCCACATCCGTCTTCCTGGAGTGGATCCCGTTCGATTATGGCAGCTACGGGCTGGCATTGATTCTCATTTACCGATACTTGCGGCATCATGAGATCGTTTTGGCTCACTTGGCTTTAAACGTCTTTTTTTATTTTTTCGGATGGACCATCCAATTTTACAGCGTCGCTGCGACGATCGCCATCGTCTATACACCAACCCTTTTCCACTTGATCGAGCAATGGAAAATCCCCCGCTGGTTCTGGCGAAGCTTTTACCCGGCCCATTTGGCGGTGTTGGCGATGATATTATTTTTTATGAGAGGCTGAGAGATCGTCCGGACAAAATGAAACCGACCCAGAATGCGCCGCATTATCATGAATGGACAAAGGAGTTGCAGCATGGGACACGATCTAAGCGGAATGAAGACGGCCGAGGGGATTCGAATATTGGAGAGAGTGCGCAGCATTTGCCTGAACTTCCCTGAGGTCGAGGAGTTGATTGACGGGCATGGGCATACGACGTTCAAGGCGTCGGGCAAGTCGTTTATTATGATGGGCGAGCATAACGGGGCGACGCTGACGTTCAAGTCCGATCTGGAAAATC
>JAJFMO010000509.1 GCA_020697475.1 Paenibacillaceae bacterium
AATTTGTCCGGCGGCTACCAGAAGGACGATTTTGAAAATTATTTTGCCGAACCCGCCCACAAGAAGTTTCCATATATCAGCTTTGAGTACTTTGTTCCGGCCAAAGGAGAAGGTTTGCCGCAGATGGTCGCCGCCAATCATGTGCCCGATATTATGATGGCTGGCGTACGCTCCATCGATGGAGCCAAGACTTGGGGCATCCCGCTGGATTTGCGGGAGTTGATCAAGAAGGACGGATTGGACCTGAACGTATATGACGATATTGCCATGGATACGATTAAAAATTATGGCGACAAAGGCGAAGTCTACGCCTTGCCGACGGCTCTCAATTATTACCTGACTTTGTATAACAAAAATATTTTCGACAAGTTCGCCACCCCGTACCCGCATGATCTAATGACCTGGAGGGAGATGTTCGAGCTCGGGAAGAGGGTGACACGCGAGGAGGGGAGCGTTCAGTACAAAGGACTTCAGCCGTCGCAGGTGGCTTCCTTGATGGCTCGGGGCATGTCGCTGTCGTTCGTCGATCCGAAGACGAATCGCGCCAAGATTACGACCGACCCGTGGGTCAATCTGTTCAGATTGGCCAAAGAAATTTATACGTCTCCGGGCAATGAACCTGCGGCGGTTCCTTTCTGGAAGGAAGAGAACGCTTTTATGGAGGATAAGAATATCGCTATGGTAGCCGTGTACGGAGTGGCCCTGAATAAAATCATTCCGATCAGCGCCAACCTTGGCTTCGATTGGGACGTGACGACATTTCCCGCCTTTGAGGAAACTCGCGGGACAAGCGCGGAGACCGACCCGAGTACGTACCTTGTCTCCAGCATGAGCAAGTATCCTGAGGATGCGTTTCTGGTGATCAAATATTTGACCACCGATCCTGAGCTGCAACTGGATATTGCCCGTCGCGGTGGCAACTTGCCGGCGCTTAAGACAGAACGAGCATTGGAAGTGCTGGGTGCGAATTCGCCGATTCTAAAGACCAAGAATCTCAAAGGGATTTTCAAAGCGAGCCTGCGTAAGCTGCATCCGTTCAGCGAGTATGACGAAACGGTGCGCGCGGTGGCGGAGAACGGATTCGTCGCTTGGCTGAAATCCAACGACGATGCGAACACGGTGTTGCGGAAGCTCGAGGAGCAAGCCAATCAAAAAATTGACGTAATGATGAAATGAGGCTCTTTCCGGAATATATTGAATAGGGAGATGACTAACGATTATGAAAGTGAAACTGGCAAGCAGGGAATTGGAAATGGGTGGAAAGTATTTAACAGAGCTTCGAAGCTCAAACGATATTGCCGATAGCCCTCAAGCTCTTCGCGAAAGGATGGACGAGGATGGATATATCCTGATCCGCGGTTTTCACGATAGATTGAAAGTATTAGCAGCCAGAGCGCAAATTTTGGACAAAATGAATCAAAAAGGATTGTTGGATTCGGCCTTTCCGATCGATCAGGCAGTTATTAGGTCTGGAGCCAAAGGATTGGATTTGAAAGGCACCAACGTTGATCTGCCTGCATACCTGGACGTCGTTAACTCCCCGTCTGTGATGAATTTCTTCGACCGGTATTTCGGCGGTCCTAGCCTCACTTACAACTATAAGTGGCTGCGTGCAGTACCTACCAACGCGTTTACAGGAGCGCATTACGATATTGTCTATATGGGTCGGGGAACGCAACGAGTCCACACGTTGTGGACCCCCATTGGGGATATTCCTGTAGAGATGGGCACACTCGCGATTTTGCTGGGTTCCCAGCATTTTGAACGGATAAAATCTACTTACGGAAAGATGGATGTGGATCGGGATCGGGTCGAAGGCCATTTCTCCAACGATCCCGTCGAGCTTGTCGATAAATTCGGAGGACAATGGGCAACCACTTCGTTTCACGCCGGCGATGCTATCTTCTTCGGCATGCATATTATGCATGCTTCCACAGTGAATACAACCAACCGTTACCGTATCAGTTGTGACACGCGCTACCAATTGGCTACAGAATCGGTAGATGAGCGCTGGGCAGGGGATTCGCCGAAGGGACATGGCGGAAGGAGTGAAATGCCTTTGTTGAAGATGGAAGAAGCACGAAAACGATGGAACGTTCAATAGTTTCGAAGGCGTTGAATCTGGGGGGCATGGAGTTCGCCTGTTTTACAGAGTAATATTTTTTCAATTTAGGCAATACAGTTTGTTCTCTGTTCAAGGAAGGGATGTCGGTGCTGCGCATACCCATTCCGGGAGTGGACCGGAATTCTGCGCAATAATTTGGCCCAAGTGATATCTGTGCCTTGACAATACCCAAGGCGATTCCAAATACTTAAAGGAACTATTCATCAAAGCAAAGGCAATGAAGGAGCAGTAGTTCTGCTTGACACTCGCAGAGAGCCGGTGGAGGGAAAGCCGCATGTGGTAATACCCCGAAGGTGAAACGGAACGAACTCGCCTTGGAGCCAGCAGGTGAACCGGAACGGTAGGTTCGTTCGGAAGCGATGGTTGGAGGCGCGGAGCTTTCCGCAGCGAACCCCAAAGCGATCGAACGTCCAACGAACAAGCAGAATCGGCGTCCAGACGCCGTTCATACCGTCCCGTCAGCCGCCGAATCGTCCACCCCGCGTTAAGGGGCCGCATGCTCATCGGCGACATTCCGAACCAAGCCGGCGTTAATCAGGGTGTACCGCGGGAATCCAACTCTCATCCCTAGCGAGCAGCTAGAGGTGGGAGTTTTTTGACGTCAGCGTTTCCAAAATATCCGTGAATACCGATTGTCCACACATTATGGAAAATTAGGAGATGACTAATGACCACAGAATCGACCGTTCAGCAAGGGTATAACCGGCGTGATCGAGCCGAAAAGGCAAGATTACTGGGATCGTAACAAAAGTTTTAAAGTGTTGGAGGATTCGGGCAACCCGAAAATTTATGCGCTCGACATGTTCCCGTACCCGTCGGGGGCAGGGCTGCAAGTCGTTCACCCGGAAGGGTACACGGCGACCGATACGTTTCGCGCTTCAAGTAGATGCGCGGCTACAATTGCATCCGATGGGTTGGGATGCGTTCGGATTGCCGAAGAAGTGATCGACGGCAAGAGCGAGCGCGGCGGCCATTTGTTCGCAAGCCGATGCGTCAGTGGATCTTGAAAACTACCGCTTACACCGAGCGGTCGCTGGAAGATTTGGAAGAGCTCGATTGGCCGGAGAGCATCAAGGACATTCAGCGCAACTGGATCGGCAAGTCGCAAGGGGCGGAAGTCGTCTTTGCGATCGCCGGCTTGGCCGACCAAACCATCACGGTGTGATTTCGAACCGTTGTTGCGAGCAATTCGATAAAGGG
>JAJFMO010000510.1 GCA_020697475.1 Paenibacillaceae bacterium
TAAGTGTGCGTTCCGCTTCCCAGTTTCATAATGTCAACCTCTCCGATCTCATTATAAAATAGTATATTTCCATAAACTCACTTTTCGATTATATCATAATCACCGAAGCTCGCACCCTCTTCTTTCGCAAAAATGCCCCTGTCGCCTTGCCTCCTCCTGTCCATTCCCTGCAGACGCACTTCGAACAGCCGGTCGAATCCTTCGGACCTCGCCGGACACTCCATCTTGCTGAGCGTATGGCGGATGGCCGCCTCGGGAACCTTCGCCTTGCCGGTCCGCCCGGCGTTCCGCTCAAGCGAGCCCGCAACGTCGGGCGCAAAGTAATAGCCGACCACCGCGAAACCCGCGGACTTGGCCGGCTCGATATATTTGCGACGATCGTCCGCCGTCGGGTTCGTATTGTCGATGACGACCGATTGCTTGGCCGCCAGACACGCTATAAACAGCTGCCACTCTCGATGACGCGTCTTCAACATGTCCAGATTGATTCGCATATGAGTCGAGAAAAACATCCGCGTATAAAACGTTGACTTCCCCGCCCCCGGCAAACCGGAAAAAATAACGACTTCCATGCCGACCTGACCCTGCCCTTCCTACATACCGATTCAATGTATTTTATCATTTTTCGGGATGAATATCTTCCGGCCGGATCGACATCAGTTCCTGCTTCGAAGGCACGGTGACGTACTGGTTGAGCAGCCGCACCGCCTGATGGCGAATCGCCTTCTCCAGCAAATTGCGCACAAACCGCGCGTTGCTGAACGCCCGCCAAATATTGTTCTTCTCGTCCATCAGTACCTGCTTGAGCTTGGCGATCGACTGCGGAAGCAGCACGTATTCCCGTTCCTTGGCCATCAGCTCGCAGATCTGCAACAGCTGGTCGATCGTATAGTCCTCAAATTCGATCTGGATCGGAATACGCGAAGGAAGCCCTGGGTTGGTCGCCAGAAACTGCTCCATTTCGTCCGAATAGCCCGCCAGAATCAGGATAAAATGGTCTTTCTGATCCTCCATCCCTTTCACCAGGCAGTCAATCGCTTCTTTGCCGAAATCTTTCTCGCCCCCGCGGCACAAGCTGTACGCTTCATCTATGAACAGCACGCCGCCGAGCGCTTTCTTGATCAATTCGCGGGTTTTCACCGCCGTATGTCCGATGTATTCCCCAACCAGGTCCGCGCGCTCCACTTCAATGAAATGGCCTTTGCCAAGCGCTCCCATAGCATGGAACATGCGGGCGACAATGCGCGCCACCGTCGTCTTGCCGGTGCCGGGATTGCCTTTGAAAATCATATGGTAGACGTGAGAATTGCTTTGTAGACCGACTTCCGTCCGATACTTGCCGATCTGCAGCAGGGCGTATATTTCATGCACCAATTCTTTGACATTAGTCAGGCCGATCATTTGATCGAGTTCTTTGAAAATGTCCGCAAGCGGTCCTTCCGCCGCGGTCTTTCGGACGACCGTCTCGCGTTCCGTCTCGTTGACCGGCGCCGGTTCGACATTGCGCAGCACAATATTGATTTGGCGCGACGGGCCGCCGAGCCGCCCCTCCCCCGAAATCACACGCCCACTCATGGCCATCACCTCATCCTCAAGTCATGTGCTTCCAATATACGCAAGAGCCCAGGCAGGGGTGACATGACTGTTGCGAATGTATAGTCAATCCTACGTATCGCCGCATGCTTTTATGAACGTCTCGGAATGTATATCCGCTGTTTTGCTAAATATCTGGGGCCCCCGCAAAGTACCTGAATCTGCTTCAATGAACGGGCTCCACTTTGTGGGGTGAAGAATCGGGGCCCCCGCAAAGCACCTGAATCTGCTTCAATGGGCGGGCTCCACTTTGTGGGGTGTAGTAGGGATAATTACCCTATAAAGGGTTACATTAACGTGGAGGAATCCTGAATCGGAGGTGATTGTTGCCATGGCGTCGCTCACAAGGTGGTTCATGCGCAAGCCGCTTGCGGTGGAGTCGATCAAGGAACCGCCGAAGATCGAGCAGAAGGATGCGTCGTCCGTCCGGATGCAAGACAAGTACGGCGATGTTGAATTAAACGGCGATCTGGATGCAACCATCCATGCGTTTATGTCGATATTGGGGGACAACGACGACTTTGTGGTGCATTCTTTCCGCGTTTTCGGGAAGTTTAAGGCTGCATTATTTTATTATAAAAATTTTTCCGATGCGGAATCGATCGATCTCTATGTGCTGCGTCCCTTGATGTTCCCTCCCGAACATATTCAACCAATGGGTATCAAGGCAGATGCGCTTCCTGATATATTGCTTCAAGAAGTGCTCTATACCTGTGAAGGGAAAAAAAATTCCCGGTTCGATGAAGCAATCCGCGAGATCTCCAAGGGCAAAGTCATTCTCGCCATACAGGGGATGCCTTGCGCCATTGTCTTCGGCTCACGCAAGGTAGAGCATCGAACCGTCGGCCAACCTGAAACCGAGCAAGTGATCCGAGGCGCCCGTGAAGGATTCATCGAGATGCTCGGCACGAACGTCAGTTTGCTGCGCTATCGTTTGCCGACCCCCGATTTTCGCGTCAAGTATATGACAATCGGGAAACTGACCCAGTCGATGGTAGCGATTTGCTATATTGACGGTATCGCCAACTCGCAACTCGTTGAAGAAGTGCACAATCGCCTCGCTTCCATCGAAATTGACGCGGTGCTGGATATCGGTTACCTGGAGCAATTCATTGAAGATAACAATTGGTCTCCCTTCCCACAAATGCAATATACCGAACGCCCGGACAAAACGGTTTCAAACTTGATCGAAGGCCGCGTCGCCCTCCTCGTCGACGGTTCGCCGTTCGCCTTGATCGCTCCGACCGTGTTCAGCCAGTATTACCAAACGGTGGAAGACTACTCAGGCCGATTTCTGCTGGTCAGCTTTATCCGGCTGGCACGCTTGATCGCCTTGCTTTTCTCGCTTGTGTTCCCTTCATTATACGTGGCCTTACTTTCGTTCAATCCCGAGCTGATTCCGACCGAATTCGCCGTCGCCGTCTCCGGCGGACGGGCCGGTGTACCGTTCCCGGCAGTGATCGAAGTGTTGGCGATGGAAATCTCGATGGAAGTGCTGCGCGAGGCGACGCTGCGATTGCCGCAGCAAGTCGGCGGCGCGCTGTCGATCGTCGGCGTGCTCGTCATTGGCCAGGCGGCCGTATCGGCCGGCTTTGTAAGCCCGATTACCGTCGTCGTCATCGCATTGACGACAATCGGCTCGTTCGCCACGCCCGCTTACGACGCCGCTCTGGCGCTGCGTATTCTACGCTTTCCGCTTATTATGCTGGCCGGCGCTTTC
>JAJFMO010000511.1 GCA_020697475.1 Paenibacillaceae bacterium
CTGCGGCCTTCTCCATCGTCAAAGCGACCGGCTTGGCCACAAACAGATGGATGTTTCGTTCCACTGCCATCGTCTCCTGGTCGGTATGCGCAAACGGAGGAATGCAGATTAGGACCGCTTCGAATCCTCCTTGCTTATACAGCTCGCGATGATCCGTATACACTGTCGCTCCCAACGGTTCGGCTACTTCGCGGGCGCGCGCTTCGTTCAAATCGCATACGGCCGCCACCCGGATGTCCGCCATCGCATCGATCGCTTTCAAATAACGCGTGGCGATTCCCCCGACTCCAATAAATGCAATGTTCATGTCGATCATCCTTTACGCTGAAATGATTATATGTGAAAACGAGCGAAACTTATCGTTTGAGCCAGATTTCGTAAGAATACTTGTCCGCGCGCGCCAAGCCTGTCTCATAAATCACCGGCCTGGCTTGAGAATCGAACGCCACCCGTTTGAACTTGAGCAAAGGAAACCCGGCTTCCACCTCCAGATATTCCGCCGTCTCCGGATCGGCCACCGCCGCCTCCACAGTATGCTTGGCCTGGTCGACGGCTCTCCCGCTTGCCTGCTGGAACAGCTCGTAGAGCGATCCCTCGAAATCGCTCTTTTCCGTCAACCCCGCTGTCGCTGGAATGTAAGATTCCGTGATGACAATCGGCGTCTCGTCGCCGAGTCGAATCCGCCTTACGAGCAATACTTCGCGGTTGTCGCGCAAAGCCAGCTGCTCGGTAATCGAATCGGTCGCATGCATCGTCTCCACGCCCAACAGCCGCGTGCCCGGACGCATGCCTCTCCTCTTCATTTCCTCGCTAAAGCTGAGCAGTTGCGGCAAGTCAATCTTCAATTTTACAGGAGCGATGAAAATCCCCTTGCCTGTGACCCGAAAAATCAAGTCCTCCGCTTCCAGTTGCTCCAAAGCTTTGCGGATCGTCGCCCGGCTGACGTTGAACTTCTCCTGCAGCTCCTGCTCAGTGCCGAACAAGTCCCCGGGCTTGCTGCCACCGCGCAAAATTTCGTTTTGCAAAATCTGAAACACTTGATAGTACAATGGGATGGGCATTTCCCGATTCAACTGCAAATTCATGTGTCGCGTCTCCTTCCGGCATCCATCATTCGCAATTCTATGCTCGAATGCCCAGACGATCCATAATTTTGGCGGTTTCCGTGTAGCAGTCCGCCACCCACTCGACGATCCCGTCGGGATCGGGGGCGAATTCCAGCTCCACGGAAATGACGTCATCGTAACCTACCGCTTGAAGCGCCAGCAAATATCCGACGATATCGGCGTTGCCCCTGCCTGTCGGCCAGTCGTTATGTACCGTGCCGTCGTTGTCCGACAGATGCACCCCCCCGATGCGACCGGCCAGCCGGGCAATTTGCTCTGGTGGGATATGTCGGACGTGCAAATGGCCGATATCGACATTGGCCAGACAATTGGGCCGATCGACCTCCTCGAGGAACGCCAACATCGTCTCGATATCGTTGACCAGCGAGTACTCGAACGGCTCAAGCTCAACCAGCACGTTCATATCGCATTTCGCCGCATAATCGGATAACTCCCTGGCGGCGTGAACGGCATAGCCCCATTGAACAGCCGGTGCGATGACGTTCTTTTCCCAAATATATTCCCCCAGCACAATCAACAAATTTTGAGCATCGAGGTATACACCCATGTCCAGCAGCTTCTTGTAGCTGTCGATCGCGTATTGGCGGACATGCTCCTCAAGCGCGATCATTTCCGGATAAGCCGACACCATAGAGCGAATCGGCATTTTCAGCGAGTCGCACAACTTTTTAATCTGTTTCAGATCGTACGATTTGAAGGAAAATACGGGGAAAATGTCGATCGTGTCGTAGCCGATTTCTTTGATTTGGCGAATTCCCGTAAAATAATCGATGTTCGAGCCGAACCAGCAGGAATTGATACATCCCAACTTCATGTACGTTGTCTCCCTTCGAAACGGATTTGCGTCTCATGAACGAGTCGCATAACACATTTTTCTCCACTTACTCTTCTTGCCAAAGCTCTGCCAAAGAGACGACCCGCTTCTGTCGACTGGACAAGTAGCACGCCTCTACCAGAGCCATCGTCGGCAAGTTGCCGCGGCCGCTGATGGCCGGCTCCTCGCCAGTTTCCACATACCGCATCAATTCGCCCATGGTGCAGCCGAATGCCCCCGGGAACCAGCTTCCCGCGAGCTGCGGCGTATACCATACATCACCAAGCTTGCGCGAGTATAGCGAAATTTCGCTTGGCCCGCCGCGCGGCCAGCCGATATTCATCTTCACCACGCCTTCGGTGCCTTCGATCTTGTAGGTTACTCCGAAACTGGGCGGGTCCCACGTAAACCCGTCGTCCCAGGCGGAAGCGATCATTCCGCTCGCATACTCCATTGTATACGTGCCCAGATACTCCCCCTTGAACAGGCCGTCAGGGTGCGGCGCCGAACTGGCGTATAGCCTTTCCGGCATGCCGAACAAATACCGGAATTGATCCAAATGATGAATGCTCATGAACAGAAACATCAATCGGTCATACTCCAGTTGAAATTCCTGCCAATGAGGCTTGAAGCGCAATTCGATCGTCGCCATCACCGGTTTGCCCAAATAGCCTTGATCGAGAAAGCTCTTGGCCGCGCGGATGGCCGGGTCGTATCGACCGTTCTGATTCACCGCCAGCTTCACCCCGGCTTTCCGGCAAATGTCCACGATTTCACGAGCTTGCGACAAATCCTGTGCGATCGGCTTCTGCGCCAAAATATGCTTGCCCCGCCGCGCCGCTTCGCGGATCAGTTCCAGTTGTGCATGCGGCGGGACGGCGATGTCGACGATATCGACACACGGATCGTCCAGCAACGCTTCGATAGACGCATAGGCGGGAAGTCCGTATGCGTCTGCAACTGATTTGGCGTTATCATACCGGCGGGACGCCACCCCGAGTACCCGGTATCCACTGCCGCGGTAGGCCGGCAGGTGGCACTCCTTGACGATAAAGCCCGAGCCGATCACCCCGATCCCGTAATCGGTCCGGCATGCCGAACGAACAGGCTCGTCCAACGACCATTCGATACGCATTTCCTCATTCCTCTCGTCACCGATAACACGTCATATTTCGATATTACGTTTGTACGTACAATTGGACATCTCTTATATTACAACCTCACTTGCGAAAAAACAACACTTTTTATCCGAAAATTACTCCCTTGCCCATTCCCAAACGATAAGCTAATATAAATATTACGATTGTACGTACAAACGAAATTATGGACGTTTATCAGAATCCATTAAGAGAATCCGATTTA
>JAJFMO010000512.1 GCA_020697475.1 Paenibacillaceae bacterium
CTTCACCGGGCCGGGAAGCGCGACAATACTTGTTGGCCGGTATGACGGCACCGTACTTCGAATTGTATCGGCCGGAGCAAATCCAAGGGCTGAACTCCGAGAGGGTCATGCGCCAATGGGGTGGCAGCACTTTTCCGAAATACGATAAACTGAGCGTATACATAAGTCACATGCATACGGATCATATGGCTTTGCTGCCATACGCGCACCAGGAGCTTCCCGTGTACATGAGCCATGATTCCCGCTCCTTGTATCACAGTATGGTTGCAGCCGGAAGCTTCCCAGCCACAGCGGCTCGAATGATCGCATGCGAAAACTTAAGCGTCGTCGACTTCGGCGATTTCACGATGCAAGTGATCGCGACAGATCATAACGCCACAGGCCAAGGAAGGAATCCGCAAAACATCGACCGGTTCATCGACATTTGCCGCGGCAAGCCGATCGACGTCTTGATCACCGAAGGCACACGCGTCCAACCCGATCCGTCGAAGGTGTCCGTGCAGATGACGGAGGATGTTTTACTATCGCGATTTGGCGAGTTGTTGAACGATGAGGGCCTTGTGTATGTGCAAATGTCACCGCGAGACTTCGAGCGCATGGCCGACATGATGGGGATCGCAGCGCAGAAAGGGCGCAAAATCGTCATGGAAGCATCGCATGCATTGGCTTGGCATGTTGCCAATCGCGAGGGGCTGCGGTTGCTCGCGGGTCATCCGGCTCTAGGCGCGAAGATTCAAGTGGTCGATGCAACGATCCAAGATGGAATGGAAGTGCCTTACGAGGCCGTTTCGTTAGAGCATATGGCCGAGCATAAGAGCGAGTATTTGTACTTTTTCAAATTCCCCGATCTGGCGCACATGATTGAACTGGAGACGCTGGGCGAGCTGCAGGGACAATCGCGGTTTATCCAATCCGATTACGGGGTGAAGACGGATCATAAAGATGTGGCGAAGTTTTTGCGCAGGTTCGGGATCGCCGGGCATGACTTAAGCAACGGGGGGCACGCCCACCCAACCGCGATCTCCGATCTGATCGAACGGATCCAGCCGAAAGCGGTGATCCCGCTGCACAGCAAGCACCCAAGATCGGTGGATACGCGTGGCGTAAAGGCGTATTATCCTTCCAAAGGCGAAACCATTGCAGTCAAATCGATCATCGAATCGGCAAAATAGGGGGATGTTTGGAAAAATGGCTACCATTACGTTTGTCCGGCACGGCAACACGAATCACAACCTGGAGAACCGGGCGCAAGGGCACTTGAACAATCCGCTGAACGAGGCGGGCGTTCGGCAGGCGGAGGCGGTCGCGAAGCGATTGGCTGAGGAGCCGTGGGACGTCTTCCTCTCCAGCGATCTTGTCCGGGCGCGCCAGACGGCGGATATTATTTCACAAGCGATCGGTATGCCAATTGGCGGCTATGACGTTCGGCTGCGGGAGATGGACCGCGGACTCATCGAAGATACGACGGAAGCGGAGCGGGTGGCGAAGTGGGGACCGAACTGGCACGAGCTCGACATGAAGCAGGAAACCATGGAATCAATTCGCCAGCGCGGCGTGGAATTTATTGAAGAAATAGTGGTCAAATATGCGGGGAAAAAGGTTCTCGTCGTCACGCACGGATTCTTCCTCGGCCAAACGTTGAAGGAACTGATGAAGGATGAGTCGACAGGCGAGCATTTGCGAAACAGTTCGGTAACGACAATCGCCAAGCGAGACGGCCGTTGGGTATACGACCTGTACGATTGCGTACGGCATCTGGATTGACCGGGGCGGCAAATGCGGATATGATGGGGTTATCGGTAACATTGCGGCGCTCTTAGGCGTCGGCAAAAAGGAGCGGTACCCCATGCCATTGTCTTCTGTTATCAAGCTCGAACCGGATGATGTGACTGTTTTGATGGCCGCGGATGTGCGAATCGACGGGGACATGTTCGTGGCGAAAGCGAACTTTTCGCGTCAGCATGCGGCCAATTGGCGGGATGCGGCAGACGTTTTTTATTGGACGGTGGAGTCACCGGAGGCAGGAGATTACGAAGTCATCGCGTTGATGTACGGCGATGGCGAGATCGTAATCGAGGCTGCGCCGGGGACTCCACCTTCTTCGTCTCGGAGTATTCCGGGGGTCGAAGGCGGGAGCGGTTTGTTCGCCGGGGTGGGCGACATGCAACGGGCAAGCCGGGGCTGGGATCGTGTTCGCTTGCGGCCGATTCATCTGCATTCGGGATTAAACACGGTGAAGCTGTATTGCCGGGATACCCCGGACCAGCCGATGCAGTTGTATTCGTTGGAATTGGTGCAGCAGGATGTCCGGCTGGCCATGGAGGAAGAAGCGAGACGGTTTCGCTCCGATCCGTCCTGGCTCGGCGAGGCTGGATATGGAGTCATGTTCCAATGGACGAATCGCAGCGAGCCGCGCCGAGGCGTCAAGAAACCGTGGCCGCAAACGGTCGACGATTATAATGTGGATCGTTTTGTCGAGATGATCTTGGAAACCGGCGCTTCTTATGTGATTTGGACGAGTAGCTGGGGGCCGCAATACGTTCCCGCGCCGATCGCTGCCATTGACCGGTTGTTGCCCGGCAGGACGTGCGAACGCGATTTGATCGGCGAGATGATGGATGCGCTCGGCCGGCACGGCATCCGGGTGATGCTGTACTACCACTCGGGCTACGATTGCTACCATTCGATCGATCGCGAGTGGTTTCAGGCCATGGGCGGGTTTAAGGCGGATAAAACGGAATTTTTTACCCACTTCTGCGAGATTGTGGCCGAGATGGGGGTGCGGTACGGGGAACGGCTGGCGGGTTGGTTTTTCGACGGCGCGTTGCGTTATTACGATCCCCATTACGATGGATCACCGCTGGTCGGTCCCGGGCATGCGCCGTGGAGGGCGATGGGCTTGGCGGCGAAGGCGGGCAACCGCAATCGCATTCTTTCCTACAACAGTTTCAACAAACCGAGGTTGACGGACTTGCAGGAGTTTTATTCTGGGGAAGGGTATCGTCCGAATTCTCTCATTTCTCGCGGGGACAGCGGCATTTTTACAGAAGGTCCGTATCAAGGTTTACAGGCTCACACTTGTTTCATCTTGGAGAAGGCGTGGGGTCACCTGGAGAAATCGGCAGACATCGCCCCGCCGAAATATTCGGCTGAACAATTGTGCGAGATGATCGAGGACGGCATGTCGCGGAAGAGCGCGCTATCGATCAACATGGAGATGTACGAGGATGGCACTGTCTCTCCGGCATCGCTGGAGTTGTTGAAGCAAGTTCGCAAACGGATTAGAGGAGGCTGAAAAGTTGACCGGACGGAGACCGAATATTATTTATATTCTTACAGATGATTTGGGTTATGGGGATTTGAGCTGCTACGGGGCGACCAAACTGCATACACCGAATGCCGATCGGCTGGCGGATCGAGGGATGAGGTTTACCGATTGCCATTCTTCCTCGTCGGTGTGTACGCCGACCCGTTATTCCATCCTGACCGGAAGATACTGTTGGCGGACAGAACTTAAACGAGGGGTTTTGAAGGGTTTCTCACCCTTGTTGATCGAGCGGGAT
>JAJFMO010000513.1 GCA_020697475.1 Paenibacillaceae bacterium
AGCTTTATGCTTTGCCGATCTATGTGAACTTCAATGCCAATTTCTACAACAAGGATGTGTTTGATAAGTTCGGCGTTGCGTATCCCAAGGACGGCATGACCTGGGATCAAGTGCTGGATCTCGCCAACAAGCTGTCGCGCACGGATAGCGGCAACTCGTACAGAGGGTTGGACCCGGAAACGTATACGAGGTTGTCCATGCCGCTCTCCATTACCGTCGTTGACGGCAAAACGAACAAAGCGGCAGTGGATAGCCCTGGGTGGAGGCAAGTATTTGAATTGGAGAAGCGTATCTACTCCATTCCTAATAATACGCCGCCCAAAATGAACAACTCCAGTGCGGATGAATTGTTTATGAAAGATAAAAATGTGGCGATGTTGGCGACCGACAATATTTTAAGTGAACTGGCCGAAGCGCAGAAAACCGGATTTAACTGGGATATGGTCCAGTACCCAAGTTATCCGGAGAAACCGAATATTTACGGTTATGTCGACACACATTTCATGGCCATTACCAAAACGGGCAAGCACCGGGATCAGGCGATGCAAGCGATCAGCGTGATTACTTCAGATGAGGTGCAGGGGCAGCTGATGAGCAGTGCCGGGCAAATTTCCCCGCTGAAAAATCCGGAATTGAAGAAACGGTTCGGTGCGGATATGCCGTTTCTGAAGGGGAAAAACCTGGACGCCATATTCAAAGGCAAATTAGGTCCGGGACCGGCTTTTTCGCCTTATGAGAAAGACGGCAAAAAAATATTGGATAAAAGTTTCGTGGAATACGCCAACGGGAAAGATTTGAATACTACACTGAGGGAAGCGGCGGAAGCGATCAATAAAACTATTGCCGATAAACAAGGCAAGCAGTAAGTTCAAACAAAAATATCGACTAAAAAACCATCATATCTTGATGGTTTTTTGTTTTGTATGCATATTTTGCTTTTGCCCTCCATGAGGATTTGATAGATTTAGGCTGAAGGGAGGAATTCGCCATGCCGCAAGACAACGTGGTCAAGTACTTGAGCAAGGATGAAACCTTTTTTCTCCACTACAATACCAAACACAGCAAAGCAGACATGCATAAGCACCATATTCACGACAATTACGAAGTATATTATTTAATCGCCGGGGAACGCGGATACTTCATCAACGATACATTGTATACCGTCAAGAAGGGCGATCTGGTGATTATCCCCAAATATGTGCTCCATCGCACGATCAATACTGGAGTGCCTAGTCACGAGAGGGTGGTCATCAATTTCAAAGATGCGTTTATCCAGCGATTTCTTAGCCAAGAACTGGATCTCCTGCTACCCTTCAGGCAAAGCCGGTTCAAACTGTCGCTGAACGTACCCGGTCAAAATTTTGTGGAAAACCTGTTCCATCGGATGTTGAAAGAAATTAAAACCAAACCGTTCGGCTTCGAGACGGTTTTGAAAACGCTCACGATCGATTTGCTCGTCTTTATTCGCCGTTGCATGGAGGAATATGAGTGGGAACAAACGTCTTCCGCCTCGCCGTTGCATGAGAAAATTTCCGAAATCGCCGGCTACATCAACGCGAACTACTCGGAGCCGATCACCTTGTCGGCAATTTCCAGCCGGTTCTACATCAGTCCGAGTTATTTAAGCAGAGTGTTCAAGGAAGTTTCCGGATTTTCCTTTATCGAATACGTCAATATGGTTCGCGTGAAGGAAGCGCAGAAGATGCTGCGGGAGACAAAATGGAAAGTGATTTTCATTGCCGAGAAGGTCGGATTCAATCAAATCGCCCACTTCGGCAGAGTGTTCAAGACGGTGACGAAATTTTCTCCGTCGCAATATCGGAATATGAGCCGGGGAAAAGCGGCATCCCAAATCAACCATTCGTATACGAGCGATGCGAACCTGTCTTATTCCGGCTACGTACAAACGGCGGCGTTGTCCGATTACGCCGACAAGTTGAGGAATGGCGGCGAACACGCCTATTTTGAAGACGATCAAGTGTCGTACAGAGGGTTTTGAAATGGAAATCGACTACAAGAATCGGGGATGTGAACAACTTGGATTGCCCTATGAAGTCAATTTTAATGCGCTCTATTACAATAAAGACATTTTCGACAAGTTCGGTGTCGCCTATCCGCCGGATGGGTTGACTTGGGACGCAGTTGCCGAGCTTGCCAAGAAGTTGTCTCGCCAGGATGGCAGCATCCAGTACAAAGGGTTGAACTTCCATGGCCTGTACAGATTGGCGTTTCCGCTATCGCTGAGTTATGTCGACGGAATGACGGATAAGTCGGATATGACGAACAGCGCCGGCTGGAAGAGAGCGTTTGAACTGGGCAAAAAAATCAATTCGATCCCAGGCAATGCGATGGGAAAGAACCCTTACAATTCTTTTCTTAAGGATAAAGATACGGCCATGTTTGCCACCGTTAATCTGTTCCCTTATCTTGGAGATGCCGCAAATAGCGGTCTGAACTGGGATTTGGCGCAGTATCCGAGCTATAGCGATCATCCCAATACTTACAGCTATATCGATGAGCAGGTGCTCATGATTACCAAATCAAGCAAGCATAAGGACGAGGCGATGGAAGTGCTGAAGGTGCTGACTTCGGACGAAGTGCAGACGCTGTTCGTGAAGGCGGGGAGAGCTTCGCCCCTGACCAATCCCTCTATGAGACAAATGTTTGGAACAGGGGCGCCTTTTTTACAAGGCAAACATCTGGCGGGGATTTTTAAGAGCTCTTCTGCTCCCGCTCCGATCCCTTCCATCTATCATGCGAAAGCAAAAAGTTTATCGGATGTTATTTTCGAGGATTATCTTGCGGATAAAATAGACTTAAATACAGCGCTGCGACAGGCTGACGAGCAAATCAACAGTTACGTGGCTTCGCAGAAGACGAAATAGTTGCAGGAGATGAGAGTTTGTCGATCACATTAATCAGGAATGTTCAAATTGTTACTCCAAATCCCCCAATACAAATGGGATCCGTCGCTATTGAAGATGGAAAAATTAAGGGCATCTTGCCGATGGACGCGGAACCTTCCAATGTCGATCAAATTGTTGAAGGACATGGCCGGATTCTCATTCCCGGCATGATCGATGTCCATATCAATGGTGCAGAAGGATACGACATGATGGACGGTTCCGCCCGAAGTGTGGAGGAAGTTTCCAAGTCATGCGCAAGGTCAGGTTGCACCGGTTTCCTGGCTACCTCCGTCAGTTCGTCGATTGAGGACCTGCTGGGCATGGTCGCCGGTGTAAGCCGGCTGATCGGCAGGGAACCCGGCGCATTCATTGCGGGGATTCATATGGAGGGACCTTACTTGCATCCGAAACGAAAAGGGATGCAAAATGAAAAGTTTTTGCGTCACCCGGATCTCGCCGAAATGAAACAAATACTCGATGGTGCGAAAGGGCTAATACGCATGGTGACGTTGGCCCCGGAATTGCCCGGCGGCATGGATCTGATTTCCATGCTACTGCAGGAACAAATCATTGTATCGATCGCCCATTCCGACGCGACGTATGAGGAAGCGATGCAGGCGTTTGCCTTGGGGGCGAGCCACGTCACCCATTGCTTCAACGGAATGCGTCCGATCCATCATCGCGATCCCGGACTCGTACTTGCCGCGCTGGAGGAAAATCACGTGAGTATTCAAGCGATAGTCGACGGGGTCCATCTTCACCCTGCGATCGTGCGGTTGATGTATCGGGAGAAAGGTGCGGAGAAGATGGTTCTGGTAACCGATGCGATGCAAGCGATGGGCCTAGGCGACGGTGAGTACGTATTTGGTGGACATCAAGTACAGGTGGCGAATGGCGTTGCCAGACTGCAAGACGGGTCGCTGGCTTCCAGTACGGTTACGATGAACGAAGCCTTGAAACATACGGTTCACAGCGGTATCCCCTTCCATGATGCGGTTCTTATGGCGACGCAGACACCCGCCGATCTGCTGGGCCTAAAGCACAAGGGACGTATCGAAGAGGGGGCGGACGCAGATCTTGTACTGATCAATAGCGAATTCGAAGTCGTCTGGACGATGCTTGGCGGCAAGTTGTTTGCGGGGTAGTTATTCTGGCGTAGGGGTGAGAATAGTTCGCGCGCTTCATGAAAGCGCATAAGTTTGTTTTGTCTGATGGCGAGGAATCGGCTTTGAATCCAGAATCACCCACAATGTGCAGAGGGGAATGATTGAGATGTTTGGAAAACGTACGGTTTTATCCACATCATGGATTGCAATATTGTTTGTCGCCACCCAATTGCTTACTTCATGCGGTACCGGGGGCGATTCAACCGCTTCTGCTCCTTCAGCCAGTGAAGCCGTCAAACAGCAAGTCTCGAACGAGCCGGTAGAAATTTCATTCTACAGCGCTTCGGCCAGCGAAGCGATGAACGAGCAATTCGGCGCCAAGTATGGGGATCAACTGCACAAACGTTTTCCCCAGTATACGTTCAAATACATTGTTGTCGGCAACGATGTATCATTGCCGGAAATGATCGCCGGCGGCACGAAGTTCGATATTTACTTCGGCAGTATCGGCAACTTCGAGGAAGCGATGCTTCCTAACGATATGCAAGTCGATATGACGCCGTTAATTAAGAAGCACAACGTTGATCTGGATGCGATTGACAAAACGTTGGTGGATGCCGTGCGGCAAGCTTCCGGAGGGAAATTGTTCGGACTGCCTGTGGAAACGAATACGTTGACGATGTTTTATAACAAATCGTTGTTCGACAAGTTCGGCGTCCCCTATCCGAAAGATGGGATGACTTGGGATGACGTAACGGAGTTAGCCAAGCGGATGACCCGTACGGACAGCGGTGTGCAATATTATGGCTATTCGACGTCAACCAAGCACCTTGCCCGGATGAATCAGATGTCGATTCCGGATGCCGATCTGAAGACGAACACGCCGACCATCAACAAGGACGACAGATGGAAGACGCTTTATACCGGTGCCGTTCTCAACCCGATTTCAGGATATCTTGATCTGTTCCGCTCAGGCAAGATCAAGAAACTGCCCAATCATACGGACAATTTTATGAAAAATCAAGATCTTGCCATGTACAACTATCAGTTAACTTTGCTCAGCACCTACGAAGACATCATGAAAGGGCTGAATTGGGATATGGTCAGCACGCCGGTGTTCAA
>JAJFMO010000514.1 GCA_020697475.1 Paenibacillaceae bacterium
TGATCGGAAAAGTAAAAAATAATCGTGTCCTCAAGCTGGCCGGTTTGTTCCAGCGCCTCGAGAAGTCGCCCGATATTGTCGTCCAGGTTGGCAATTTGCGCATAGTAAAGACGCAACTTTTCGATAAACGTATTGAAATTCGGATGCTCTTGCGGCACGTTCGGCCGGAGCTTGAGCGGCTTGTCGCGGAACATGGCTTCGTACGGTTCCGGAGCCGTATTCGGAGGGTGCGGCGGCTCGATGGACAGGACATGGAACCAAGGCCGATCCGCCGGTTGCCGCCTAATCCACTCCACCGTCAAGTCGGTAAGCGCATCCGTCTGGTACCCCGGCAATGTTTTCACCAAAGTTGAATCTCTAACCGTATACTTCGTTTCCCAAGGCTGATTTGAATTTTCCCAACCGCACCAGTCGTCCCAGCCCGGACGGAAGAACGGCGACACAAAAGCGGTCGGTGCAGCTCCTCCAGCCAAATGCCATTTGCCCATATGGGACGTATGGTAGCCGTACGCCTTCAGTACCTCCGGCAGCGTTAGCTGTCCCGGCTGCAGTGGTACATGCAGCGATTTCACTCCGTGGCTCGTACAGTATTTGCCGGTGTATAGCGTCGCCCGGAAGGGCGCACAAACAGGCGTATTGGAATACGCGCGGGTAAAGCGTACACCTTCTCTTGCCAGACGGTCCAAATGCGGCGTATGAACGTTCTCGTCACCACTGCAACTCATTGCTTGCGCACGATGCTGGTCGGAAAAAATCCAAAGTATGTTCGGTTTTCGTTTCTTACTGTTTTTGTTGAACGATGGCATTGATTTCCTCCTCCGCTTTGCGCAAAGCCGTATTGATGTCGAGTCCGCCCGGCTTGACCACTTCCCCAAACGCATCGGTGATGATCGATTGCGATTTCACGTCAAAGTCTGTCGGAGGAAACCTGTTTGCCGGTACCGTCTTGAAAATAGCTTCCACGTTTTTACCCTTCAGATAAGGAAGATTCTCCCCGAACTGCTTCTTAAATTTATCTTCATTCAAAATAGAAATGGTCCCGTTTCGCGAAATATCCAGCTGCACTTCATCCGAGAGTAGGGTGGTGATAACTTGAAAGGCGGCATCCCTATGTTTGCTGTCGGCGGTGATGCCAATCACATGATAGGCCGCGGCCAATCCTTTACCCGGATTTTCTTTATATGTCGGGTACGAAACGATATCCCAATTCATCTCCGTTTCCTGTAAATTTCTCAGTTGATTGGCACCGGCAAACATAGCCAGCCTTTTGTCTTTAAAAAAAGCATTGACTGCTTGGTTGCTCTTCACATACTCGTTTCCAGGAATGCTAAACACTTTTTTGTAAGTCTCAAAAACAGTTTTCCAGGGATCGGAATTGACAAGCGCCTTATTCGTTTTCGGATCGACAAAACCAACTTCCATCTGGGAAGCCGTCCTCCAAACATCATGACCCGTCAACCCTAAATAATTGATGCCACCGTCCGATCGGGTCACCTTTCTGGCTACTTGAATGGCATCATCCCACGTCATCCCGTCTTTCGGATAAGGGACGCCAAATCGATCAAAAATATCTTTGTTGTAGTATAAAACACTAAAATTGGAGTTATAGGGCAGCGCAGACAGAAACTCTCCTCCGCTTGATCTCTTCATCATCGAAATACTCAAACTATCCATTCTGTTCAGAGCAACCTTGTATTTCTTGATCAAATCATCCATGCCGGCAGCAAGGCCCATCGTAATGAAAGGTCCCATTCTGTTGACGGAAGTAACATATAAATCCAAATGTTCACCTTGCGCCAGCAATTTTTCCAGCGAAGCTTCATCGGGCTCCATGACGACTCTCTCAATTGTGATATACGGATACTTCTTCTTTACAGGATCGACAACATACTCTATAAGCTCCTCATCCGTTAACCACCCTCCTTTGGCTAATCCAAATTTCAAAGTCACCGGGTCGGTATTATCGACTTTCGTAACCACCTGGTTGTTTGTTGCGTCGCTGCAACCGGCAATAAAGATGAACAGAAACACTAAGGATGGTAAAATTAACTGTTTCACCATGACTGTTCCCCCAAAACTCAGTTTACCTTCAAACTAAAATGCCCATTCGCGTTTTAGCGGTTGTTCAATGCGAAGCATCCGTTGGATGAGAGCGGTTCTCGCTCTGCTCAGAGCACCGACATATTCAGGATCGTTTGCAACATCCGTGTATTCCCGGGGATCCTTCTTGAGATCATACAGCTGTTCGCTGCCGTCGGACTTCACCACATACCTGAAATTAGGCAGCCGCAACGATTTCCAGCCATGATATTCGGTCAAACCCAAGCCGTCCCCTTCACAATCTTTGTAATCCATAGTTACCGGCAGCTGATCTCCCTGTATTTCAGCAGGGATCGGGATGCCAGCCAGACGTAACAGCGTAGGCACGATGTCGACGCATTCCACAATATCCGAAACATGTCTTCCTTGAGCTCCTTGCCATGCCTTCGGGATTTTAAAGATCAAGGGGACGCGGCTGACGGCATCCGGAGCCCAATAACCTTTGCCATACTTCAAGTGTTCGCCTAGCCATTCGCCATGATCACTCGTAAAGACAATGATCGTATCATCGGATAAGTTTAGTTCATTCAGCGTATCCAGGATTTTTCCGATCCAATGGTCGACCTCGCTTATCATCGCATAGTAGCCATGTGTAACCGACCTGATTTCTTCATCGCTAAACTTCCCTTCAGATCTTCTCGCTTCAACATCCGGCGGAAAATCGGGAATAGGCATTTTCGCGGGATCATACAAATCCAGAAACTGCTGTGGAGCAACCCACGGACTGTGAGGCGAGTAAAAACTGGCAAAGCAAAAAAAGGGCGCGCCTTGATGCTCGTTTAAGAACTGCATGGTTTGTTCCCCTACGAAAGCCGCATTCGTCAGATCGCTTCGCCCTTGAAAAGGGACCGCCCCTTTCAAGGATCGCACCGGGTGCTTGATTCCATCCTTAAATCCGGTATTGCGCTGCCACACTTCAGTCAGTTGGGGAAGTCCCAAACTTACGTAATCCAGTTGATCCGGCGCCTTGCTTCTCACCCAGGCACGATATGCGTCCTCATAACATCCCGGTTCATCAGACAGTTCCATACGGTGAAAGTCGTACGCTGGATGAGGTTCCCGATGATCCCGATTGGAATGGGGAAGGAAGTGCAGCTTTCCAATGAGCGCATTATAGTATCCGTAATTTCGCAGTAATTTTTGAATTGTCAGCGTCTGTTCAGGCACCGTTACCGCCAT
>JAJFMO010000044.1 GCA_020697475.1 Paenibacillaceae bacterium
AGGATCCCCGCGCCATTCCCTTCAACGCCACGCGTCAAGACGACTGCGCCGGCGCCGTCCGCGAACAAGATGCACGTTGTCCGATCCGTATAGTCCGTAATGCGGGTCAGCACATCGGCGCCTATGACAAGTATGTGGCGGTACCGTCCCAGCTTGATATAGGCTTCTGCGGTATGCAACGCCGCGATAAATCCGCTGCACACAAGATGGATATCGAACGCGGGAATGGCCATGCAGCCGAGAAGATGCTGCACTTTGCAGGCGACCGGCGGGAAGGGATGGTCGGGCGTCTCGGTTGCCACAAGGATCATATCGAGCTCCTTCGGATCAAGCCCGGCATCGTTCAACGCCGCCAACCCGGCGCGCCAAGCCAGGTCGGACGTGGCTTCGTCCGGAGCGGCTACCGCTCTTTCGCTGATCCCTGTATGTGAGACGATCCATTCATCCGATGTGACAACCATCCGCTCCAGTTGCTGATTGGTTAACTTCCCCTGCGGGATATAGGAACCGGTGCCTTGAATCACAGCCGTATACATCGATCTCCACCCTCCTTTTTCGCAATAATTAGTAATAGATATTAGTATCAGGTACTAAATATAACTCGAAAGCAGCATTCCGTCAAACAATTCCTTTCCATCCGAAACGTTCGCTAATATAATGTAGTAAAGCGTTTCACTTCGGGGAGGGGTCGCGTTGAAGTGGCCAAGCTTTTTCTATACGATGGAGCGGGAAGTGCCGATTCCGAGGACAAAAGTGTGGGAGTTGCTGAGCAACACCGACCACTTGGATCGTGTGATCGGACTGTTTCCGATTTCGTTTGAACCCGCCAGGATGACCGCGCAAGGGACAATCGTTAGGAGCATCGCAGCCAAAGTCGCCGGTTGGATTCCTCTGCGCTGGGAAGAACGCCCCTTCGAATGGACAAAGTATAGAGAATACCTAAGTGTCCGCGAATACAGCGGCTCGGTGATGCGTAAATTTGAGGGCGGAATCCTGTTGGAAGACGGGAATTCAACGCTCCCCGACGGAGAGCGAAGTACCCAAATCCGCATATACGCTCGTTTTACTCCTGCCGGCCCCTTGGGTCTCCTTGCCATTCCGTTGGTCGGCAAACGATCCATCGTTAGAACGTTCAAATTCGTCGAACGATATGAGAAGGCGTCTCCGGCCCAAGGAGCCGACTATTTGCCCCAACGACGCAACGAATTTCCCGTCAACAAGCGGGAATTGGAGCGAGCGGCAGATGAGCTGGCTGCGAGGTTCGGAAGCGAGAAGCTCGGAAGCGGGAAAACCGGAAGCAGCAAACTGCTCGACAAGCTGCAGGAGCATTTGGTCACGCGGGGCGACGAAGAAGTGCTCAACATGCGTCCGTATGTGTTGGCCGATCGTTGGGGCGAGGGCCGGGACGAGTCCGTGCGGCTGTTTCTTCACGCGGCGGCGGTGGGAATGCTAAACTTAAGCTGGAATTTGATTTGTCCGAATTGCCGGGTGCCCAAGGTCAGCGCCGACTCCATGCGCGCCGTCAGCAGCGCTTTTCATTGCGATTTCTGCGGCATCAATTACAACGCCCGGCTGGATAATTACGTCGAGCTGCGTTTTTCCGTCCACTCGCAAATCCGCAAAGCCGAAAGCAATACTTTTTGCATCGGGAGTCCGTCGATGGCTCCGCACATTTTTGAACAAAGACGGGTTGAGGCGGGGGAGACAAGGCCGATCGCGCTTCCGGGACGGTCGGGAAATTGGCGCATTCGGGTGCTGAAGCGAAATCATCTGTTGGCGTTGCCTGGTGTAGAACATGTTGATGGGGCAAATGTTTCGGCGTCGTCGACTCCGCGGGAATATAAGGTAACCTACCACGGCGATAGCTGGTTGCCTACTCGCTTGGAGGGACTTCGCGCCGGCGATGTACTGCAGGTGACAAACGCAAGCGATAAGGAAATCCTCATCGCGCTGGAGGCGGAGCAATGGGATGACGCCATCGTGACTGCGGCGAAGGTGACGGTCATGCCGGAATTTCGCAGGATGTTCTCGTCTGAAGTGCTGGCGCCGGGAGAGCAGGTCGGGATCGATAATATCTCATTGCTGTTCAGCGATTTGCTCGGTTCCACGCAATTTTACGAGCAGGTCGGGGATGCGTTCGCTTATGGACAAGTGCGGAAGCATTTTGACTTTATGCGGTACTGGATTGAGCAAAGCGGCGGGTCGATCGTCAAGACGATCGGTGACGCAGTGATGGCGGTATTCGAAACGCCGGAGCAATCGCTGCGAGCGGCGCTCGGCATTCAAAGGCACGTCGGCGGGTTTAACGCTGGGTTGCCGCAAGGGCAGGAGATTGTGGTCAAAATCGGGCTGCACCACGGTCCGGCGATCGCCGTCACCTCCAACGAAGTGTTGGATTATTTCGGGCGGACGGTGAATATGGCGGCGAGAATCCAGAACGAAAGCGCGGGCGGCGATATTGTGCTGAGCGAGGAATGCGTGCAGCGTGAGGAGGTGGCGCGGCTTCTTGTAAGCGAAGGAATCGAGCTGACACACGAGTCGGTACGGCTCAAAGGAATAGACGGCGATGTGAGGATTGTGCGGGCGATCGTCCGGCGAATTGCCGCCGAGCATCGCGAATCCGATAGATCGGCCTAAACGCTGAAGAATGGTGAAGGAGGGGCAGTGATGGCGCAAGCAGACAATCAAGTGCCTGACGTGTGCGATGAGACGTGTGACGGAACGTTGCCGTCGGCTGTACAGGAAGTGAAGCAGAAGATGATCGAGGTGGACACGGCGTCCGATGTAGCGGAAGTGTTCAAGGCTCTCGGGGATCCGACGCGGGTAAGAATTATTTTCGCCTTGTTGCAAAATGAACTGTGTGTGCACGATATTTCCAAGGTGCTGGAGATGGGGCAATCGGCGGTTTCGCATCAGCTGAGGTATTTGCGCAATTTGCGCATCGTCAGGCGGCGCAAGGAAGGCAAGACGGTGTATTACGCGCTCGACGACAGCCATATCGAACAAATTTTTGCCCAGACGCTGCAGCACGTGCGGCATCATTGAGAGAAAGATGGGTAAGGCCGAACTGGCTGTGGAAACTGCGGAAGCGGTTGACATCCAGGGGTGCGGCAACATAAAATGTGAGTAATAATATATGAACAATTACTCATTTGTTTGTTTGAGAGGCGATCAGGGATGGCGAAAGCGGAGAGCAAAGTCGACGCAGCGTGTGGATGCGGAAACGAGCACGACCACGGGAACAGGCATGAGCATAAACATGAACATGTGCATGAGCACGAGCATAGCCATAGACATGGCCACAGCCACGATCACGATTGCTGCTCGCACGATCACGGGCATCTACATGAACACGTGCAGGAAGACAAGCATGAACATATCCATACGCATGGCGAAGAAAGCATGGGAGATACGACTCGCCAGACGCTGCCGTTATCGGGGCTTCATTGCGCGGACTGCGCCATGAAGCTGGAGAAAGTCGTCGCCGGCATGAACGGGGTTGCGCGCGTGGAAGTAAGTCTTGCCCGCTCGACGATGAGCTTAAGCTATCGGCCGTCTCTATCAAGCTATCAAGATATTGTTCGCAAAATCCGCCAAATCGGCTATGACGTCGCCCCGCCGCAAGATGCTGGGGCGCATGACGGGAAACGGCGTTCTGAATACGAGGAAAGCTCAACCATCCGTCAAATGCTCAAGTTTTGGCGGAGCAATCGCAAAGCGAGGACGACGGCGTTCGCCGGGCTGCTGTTTATAGCGGCCTGGTTTTTGTCGTTGGCCGCGCCGTCTGCCGGAACGGTGGCAGACATCGGTTATGCGATGGCGATAGTGATCGGCGGTTACGCTATTGCCCGCAGCGGGTTTGCCGCGCTGGCGTCGCGGGTCGTCGGCATGGAGATGCTGATGACGATCGCCGTTGCCGGAGCGGCTGCCATCGGAGAGTGGCAGGAAGGCGCTGCGGTGGTGGTGCTTTTTAACCTGGGAGAGACGTTGGAAGCTTTCACGATGGATCGGACGAGGCGGTCGATTCGCTCCTTGATGGATTTGTCGCCGGTAGAAGCGACGGTGCTGAAGGGCGGCGAGGAAATCCGGCTGGCTGTCGGGGACGTTGTTGTCGGGGACAGGCTGTTGGTCAAGCCCGGGGAGAAGATCGCCATGGACGGGCGGATCTCCGTGGGGCGGTCGTTCGTCAACCAGGCGCCGATTACCGGCGAGTCGGAACCGGTGGAGAAGCGGCAGGGCGACGAAGTGTTCGCGGGCACGATCAACCAACACGGCTCGCTGGAAGTGGAAGTTACGCAGGTGGCGGCAGACAGCACTCTGTCGCGCATCATTCGGATGGTGGAAGAAGCGCAAGCGCAAAAAGCTCCGACCCAGAGGTTCGTAGATCGGTTCGCCCAATATTACACCCCTGCGGTTGTGTTGCTGGCCGTCGTCATCTTCGCGGTGCCGACATTGTTGTTCCAGCAAGCGTGGGAGCCGTGGTTTTACCGGGCGCTGATGCTGCTCGTTGTATCCTGCCCTTGTGCGCTGCTGATTTCAACGCCTGTTACGGTCATCGCAGCGATCGGCCATGCGGCGAAGGCCGGCATCTTGATCAAAGGCGGAGCGCATTTGGAGCGGCTGGGGAAAGTGACGGCCGTGGCGTTCGACAAGACGGGAACATTGACGGAAGGACGCCCAAGCATAGTTGCAGCAGTCCCGTTCGGCGGGCATTCGCGTGAAGAATTGCTGCGGCTGGCGGCTAGCGTGGAAGTGCTGTCGGAGCATCCGACGGCGGAGGCTGTGGTGCGGCTGGCGCGGGAGGAAGGCGTGGCGTTCGCAGCCGGGCGGGAGTTCGCCGCTTACGCCGGGCGCGGCGCCAAAGCCGACGTGGGCGAGGCCGCGGTTTGGATTGGCAGCTCGCGCTGGTTTGAGGCGGAGCTGGGGCTTGCGATTCCGGCGGCTGGGCGAGAGCTCATTAACCGCTGGGAAGAAGAAGGCCGCACCGTGATGGTGCTCGGTACGGCGGCTGGGGCGATCGGCGCGCTGGCCGCTGCCGATCCTATTCGCGCGAGCAGCCGGGAAGCGATCGCCCGGCTCTCGCAAGTCGGCGTCGCCGGCATCGTCATGCTGACCGGCGACAACGAAGGCGCGGCGCGGCGTGTGGCCGCCGCAGCCGGCGGCATCGGCTGGCGCGCCCAGCTGCTGCCGCAAGACAAATTGGCCGCAGTGCGCGGCCTGATGCAGCAAGGCGACGTCGTCGCGATGGTCGGCGACGGCATCAACGACGCGCCGGCACTCGCCGTAGCCGACGTCGGCGTTGCGATGGGCGCCGCCGGCACGGGCGTCGCCCTCGAGACGGCCGACGTGGCGCTGATGGCCGACGACTTGGGCAAGCTGCCCTACGCCATCCGGCTCGGCCGCCGTGCCCTCGGCGTCATCCGCCAGAACATCGTCTTCTCGCTGCTCGTCAAGGCGGTTTTCATCGTGCTCATTTTCGCCGGAAAATCGACGCTATGGCTCGCCGTTCTCGCCGACACCGGCGCCTCGCTCATCGTTATCGCCAACGGAATGCGCCTGCTGCGCACCCGCAAAGCGGATACACAACAGGCGCATTGGCAACCGAACGCAACGATTACGGAGACTCAAAATCGTTAAACACCTTTACCGCTCGGCCGGTTCTTATCGATTCCCATGCCGCCTCGCTGACGGCGGCACATTTGGCTCCATCCAGCTCATTGACGGCCGGTTTTCGATTATTGAGAATACAATCCTCCATCTCGCGGATATATTTCAGCACGGCATAGCCATGTCCACGATACTCCTTGCCGTCAAAATCTTGCTTGTCTTCATCACGTGAGAAATGCACCTCTACCGACTTGCCGTCTTCATCATACCTTGCGTGATAAGTCGTTATTGTACCGCGATCCCCAAATATGTTGGTGCCTTGCGTCGGCATAATGTCGCTGTGGTGTCCCCCCGGCTGCTGGCAAACGCCAACAGCAGTCATGACGCGAGCGATCAATCCGGAGACAAATTTCAAATTCAGCAAGAAGTTGATTTCCTTGTCTTGCGGATACCGAAGATCGAAGGTTGACGGCGATCCGTAGGCAAATACTTCCTCTACATCCCCGAAGTACCACCGCAGATGATCGATCGGATGGCATGCTGCGCCGAACAGATAGTCCTTGGGAACCTGAAAGCGCCAAGGAGAGCGGGTGAATACCGGCCGCATATCGTGAATATAACTCGCTTCCGCCAGCAGCGGACGGCCGATTTTCCCGCTGTCGTACAGCGCTTTAGCCTCTTGGTTGTGCTTGTCGAAGCGCCGCGTCTGGCCGACCAGGAATTTACGGTTATGTTTACGCACCAGTTTGGCCACTTCCTTCGCTTCCTCCAGGCTGATAACCATCGGTTTGGTGCAGATGACATGTTTGCCCGCTTCCAATGCATCTTTAATTTGTTCGAAATGCAGATGATCGGGTGAAAAAATGCCCACTAAATTGATATCGTCCCGTTTCAACATGTCGCGGTACTCCGTACCGGCGAACGGAATGCCGAACTCCTCTTTAGTCTTCGCCAACCGTTCCTCATTCGTGTCGATAATGGCGCGCACTTCGCTGCGGAATCCGGGTTGTTCGTTGATGTACAACATATTCCGTCCCATTCCCAAGCCAATGACGCCGATCCCCAGATCTTTCATCTTGCCAATCTCCCATCTCACTGTCCTTACTTCGCCAGTTCGCCGTTGATCGCCTGGTTTGCTTTTTCTTCGGCTTCCCGCAACGCCGTATTGACGTCTTTGCTTCCTTTCAAAATATCCATCACCGCCGTGTTCATCGCCGGTTTGACTTTATCTTCATACTCGTTGACCGGGTTCATTTTGGCCGGTTTATTTTTATAGATCGCCGCAATGTTTTTCTTGCTAACTTCTCCCGGCATCGCTTTCCCGAATTCCGCCTGTACCGACTTATTGGTCAGAGTCGTCGGCCGGCCGTTCTGCGCCATAACCGATTGCACTTTATCCGACAAATAAGCGTTGATCACATTCAAGGCATCGTCGGGATGCTTGCTTTGCGCGGTGAGCACCATCACGACCCCGGTCATGGTCCGGCTCGTGCCCGGAGCTTCCGGCATAGTCGGCAAAGTCACCATATCCCAATTGATATCCCCGAAATTGCGAATTTCGTTGGTCGCCACCAGCATGGCTAAATTTTTATCCTTGGCGAACATCTTCACCCCGCCCTTGAACGATTCCGCCGTCGCGTTCCCTTGGGCATCAAGCAGTTGTTTCATGACGTTGAACGCTTTTTTCCACCCATCGGTATTGATCGCCGCTTTATTGGTCTTATCGTCCACGAACGGCAGCGACAGCTCGGTGCCGATGTAATCATAAGGCTGGCCGGCGAAGCCCAAACCGTAATAGGTATCGCTGCCGTCCGTTCGCGAAACTTGTTTGGCCAGCTTGCCGGCATCGTCCCACGTCATTCCGTCCTTCGGATAGGGCACTCCAAACTTGTCGAAAATGTCCTTATTGTAATAAAGCGCAGCGATTCCGATGGCATAAGGGACGGCGATGAGCGATTTGTGGTCGCTGGAATACGCTCTCACCAGGTCCAGGGCGTTCGGATCGATCCGGCTTAAGTCGAAATTGTTCTTTTTCAGCAGCGGGTCCAGATTTTGCGTCAACCCCAACTTGGTTAAGTTGGTCGACCCAGGCGTGCCAACGAGGAAAATGTCGGGAATATTGCCCGAGGCGATCAAGCTTTCCGGGGTGTTGACACTATCCTGGGTGATCCACTCGATCGTAATGTACGGGTACTTGGCCTTTACTTCTTCGACAGCCGCCGCTTCCAGCGCTTCTTCCGTGAAGCCGGCGGATCGGATCACCTTGATTGTGACGGGAGCTTTGCTTTTGGGAGCGCTGTCCACAGCCGCCGAATTGCCTTCCGGCGCAGATGTGCCCGACCCGCATCCCGCTGCGACAACAATCATGAAAACGCTTAAAAGCATTAGTGCCATTTTTCTCTTCAACCTTCATACCCCCTAGAGTTGGATTCAACCTAAACATATCATGCATGATGCATAACAACAAGTGGGTAGTCGTAAAAAAATCCGTCGATGCCCATCGTTTTCTGAGTGTTTTTACCAAAAAAGGGTACATTAGAAACGTCAATCGGCGCTTTGCCTATTGGCGCCAACTTAGACTCTATCTTGAAAGGCAGGGACACTCTTGATGAGCAGCGGACGAAAGATGCGCAGATGGGCTTTGCCGGTTGTCTGCTCTTTGCTGTTGTTTTTCAGCGCCGCCACGGCAGCTTACGGCTTTGGACGCGGCGCAAGCGGACCGGATGTGTTCGCGGTGCAAGGGATGCTGAAATCGCTCGGGTACTTCTCCGGGCCGATCACCGGTTATTATGGCTCCCAGACGGAAGCAGGTGTTAAGCTGTTTCAGCAAAAATACGGCTTGCCGATTACCGGCGCAGTCGATGACAAGACGTTGCAGTCTATCCTTTGGGCATATGGCAATTTGAAAATCGCCAAGCCTCCGACGCCAACGCCTGAACCAACACCTACACCTTCCCCGCCACCCACGCCGCCACCCACGCCGCCACCAACACCGACGCCGACTCCGACACCGAGCGTGCCGGGCTTAAGCAATGAGGAACAGCAAATGGTCGATTTGGTCAATGCGGCGCGCAAAGACGCCGGTCTGGCTCCGTTATCGGTCAACCTGGAGTTAGCCCGCACAGCAAGACTGAAAAGCCAGGACATGGTGGATAAAAATTATTTTTCCCACGATTCCCCGACGTACGGTTCGCCTTTCGACATGATGAGCGAGTTCGGAATCCAGTTCACCGCAGCGGGAGAGAACATTGCGTGCAACCAGACCGTAACTGCCGCCCATCAAGCTTTGATGAATTCGCAGGGACATCGGGCGAACATCCTGAGCAAAGAGTATACGCAAATCGGTATTGGGATCGTAAACGGCGGGCAATGCGGGAAGATGTTCACCCAACAGTTCATCCGTCCGTAACGGGATGCATATTTTTCCATGGGGAAGGCATCCTAAATTCCGTAGATTTTCTATAGTTGGAATGAAGGGGCTGAATTAAATGTTGAAAAAGTGGACGATAGCCGGGGCGGGGGCGATGATTGCCTTTGCTCTGGCCGCATGCGGAACGGGCAATGGGACGACGATGGACAATGCCAGTAATGACATGACAACCCATAATGTCGGGAAAGGCCATGCCTTGTCTAATGCTTACAATGCTGGAGGCGCAGATTCCGGGACCATGCTGCTGACCCGCGACTCCAAGATGCAGGTCAGTCAGCAAATCGCCGACCGGATCGCTGCGCTTGACGATGTTGATTCGGCCAGCGTGCTGCTGGCCGGTCGCAATGCCTATGTCGCTGTCGTCATGCCGTCAGGGCAAGGCAAAGGAGTAGGCGCGGGGACGAATACGAGCGGGGCAAATGCTGGCACCACGGGGGAAAGCCAAGCTCTGTCGACATTCGAGGCTCCGCAGCAGATCAAGGAACGCATAGCTTCGCAGGTGCGGGCGATCAATCCGAATATCCGCCGCGTCTATATTTCGGCCAACCCCGATTTCGTGGCGCGTATGAACGGATTTGCCCAAGATGTGATGAGCGGCCGGCCGATTTCAGGGTTCGTGGACGAGTTCAATACATTGGTCCAAAGAATTTTTCCGACGAACTCAGGCCGTGTCCTTCCAGCCCAACCGTCACACTGACTCTGGACGATCACTGGTGCATGACTTTCAAGGTTACGGATTGCCGACTCTAGGACATGCGCGAATGTCTTAATCGGTGATCCTTTTCTTTTTTTATTGCTATAATCAAATAAGTGAAAATGGAAGGACGTGGACAAATGGACGGTCAAAATATTTCCGGCAACGCGGATGCCTTCCGGATCGAGCGCGATGCTTTGGGAGAGGTGAGGGTGCCGGCGGGTGCATACTATGGGGCGCAAACCCAGCGGGCTGTATTAAATTTCCCGATCAGCGGGCTTCGGTTGCCAAGGGAATTTATTCGCGCGCAAGGGATTATCAAGGCGTCGGCTGCAGTAGCGAATCGCGATTCCGGGAATATGCCTGCGGATGTTGCCGAGGCGATCATCCGGGCTGCAGAAGAGGTCATTGAAGGGAAGTGGGACGGACACTTCGTCGTCGATGCTTACCAAGCCGGAGCGGGAACGTCGCAAAATATGAACGCCAATGAGGTGATCGCCAGGCGCGCCGGCGAGTTGCTGGCTGGTGCCAAAATCCACCCGAACGACGACGTCAATCGCGCGCAATCGACCAATGATACGATTCATGTGGCGATTAATATATCGACGGCGGAGATGCTTCAGAGCATGCTGTTGCCGGCGCTCGACAAGCTTACGCATGCGCTGCAGGCGAAAGCTGCCGAATTCATGCCGTTCGTCAAAGCCGGCCGCACTCACTTGCAGGATGCTGTGCCGATTCGGCTCGGCCAGGAATTTTCCGGCTACGCGAATACGGCAGGTGCGGCGACGGAGCGGATTCGCGAGGCAGGCGAGTCGCTGTACGAGATCGGGCTCGGCGGCAACGCGGTCGGCACCGGGATCAACGCTCCGCCGCAATACGCGCGGTGGGCCGTTGCCGAAGTCGCGCGGCGGACGGGCTTGCCCTTCCGTGAGCCGGACGACCGCTTCGCCTTCATGCAGAACACTTCCGCAGCGCTCGCCGTGATGGCCGCCTTGAAACAGCTGGCGATCCATCTGATCAAAATCACGAGTGACATGCGGTTGCTCAGCTCCGGGCCACGGACAGGGCTCGCGGAAATTCGCCTCCCGGCCGTTCAGCCAGGCTCCTCCATCATGCCGGGCAAAGTGAATCCGGTCATGCTGGAGATGATGTATATGATCTGCAGCCAAGTGATCGGTTACGATGCAGCGTTGACGGCGGCGGGGATGGGCAGCCAGCTTGAGCTTAACGTGATGATGCCGATGATCGCGTACAGCTTGCTGCAGTCGATTCGCATTCTCGCCAACGGGATCGTGGCGCTGACGGACAAGTGTATCGCCGGCATCGAAGCCGATCCGGAGCAATGCCGCCGCTGGACAGACGCCAGCCTGTCGCTCGTGACGGCGCTCAACCCGATCATCGGGTACGACCGGGCGTCGGCTTTGGCCAAGCAAGCATTCCATGAAAATAAAAGCTTGCGGCAAGTGCTGGAGGAAGCAGGGCTGTGGAACGAGGAGACGCGCAAGGCGCTTGATCCGGAACGGATGGTTTAGCGGTCGATCTGAGGCTGTGGTTATCCCGAGTACATCATCACCCTACATCATCTCCTCAGGAACGATTGCGAGCTTCGTTATTTGCGATCGAATTGCCCCCGCCCATCATCTTTTTGCGGGAACGTATAGAGCAACTATGGTAAAGTATAGGGGTGATTAACGTACAAGTTTTACATTGGGGAGGAAAAACGATGAAGATGGAACTTTGGCCGGAAGGCGCGCCATACGCTTTGGGGAACGAAGACGAAGATCGCCCGGATTTGACGCCGTTCGTGCTTAGTGGGGTAGCAGGACCTACAGCGTGTATCATTGTTCCGCATGAAGGCAATCCGGTTGCTGAGTGGCTGAACTCGATCGGGATTTCCGCCTTCGTTTTGAAATACCGGGTTGCGCCCAACCGCCATCCGTCGCCTCTTACCGACGCGCAGCGCGCCATCCGCTATGTCCGCAGCCATGCTGAGGAGCTTGGCATCGACCCCGGGCGGATCGGCATCCTGGGCTTCTCGGCCGGCGGTCATCTGGCTGCCAGCGCGGGTACGCATTACGATGCGGGCAACCCGGATGCAGCCGACCCGATCGATCGGGTAAGCTGCAGACCCGATTTGATGGTGCTGTGCTACCCGGTTATTTCTTTCTACGAATTCCGTCATCAAGGCTCACTCAACAATCTGCTTGGCAAAGACGCGCCGGAAGAGTTGATTCGTCTAATGTCGAACGAGCTGCAGGTGACGGAGGATACGCCTCCCGCCTTCTTGTGGCATACGACGGACGATGCCGGCGTACCGGTCGAAAACAGCCTTTTGTTCGCAGCAGCTATGCGAAAACATCGCATCCCTTGCGAGTTGCACAGTTTCGAGACCGGCCGCCACGGGCTCGGACTCGCCGCAGAGCATCCGCAAGCTTTCGCCTGGACTGGGCTATGCGAGAGATGGCTGCGTCTGCGCGGCTTTTGATCGAGGGAAAAAGTTAACCGGAAACCGTTAACGGACATGTCGGCAGCTTAGCGGGACAAGAACGATAAAGTTGGCCGTTAACGGATACTGGAGCAGCTTAGAGTACACATTCCGCGGATTTCACCAGATTATTTGACTCTAAGCTGCTGTGATGTCCGTTGCAACGGAAAGATCGATCATTTCAACTTTTTAGGCTCCGTGATGTCCGTTACAGATGGAAGGCCGCCGATTCGGCGACCTTCCTTTTCTTTGCGCTGCGGCCGCCGGGACACTTTCCTCTCACGCCTATTCCCACTTCATCTTTCCTGACAAACTCCGACTGCCCAATTGTAGCCTATGGCTGCACCAAAGATTTGCGCCTCTCATAAACTGAAATTGACTGTATCCCTATACC
>JAJFMO010000045.1 GCA_020697475.1 Paenibacillaceae bacterium
ATTTAATACTTGCGGTCGTGGCGGAATTGGCAGACGCGCACGGTTCAGGTCCGTGTGGGCTAACCCCCCGTGGAGGTTCGAGTCCTCTCGACCGCATACTTAAGCAGGAACCTCAGATGAAGATCTGGGGTTTTTGATTTTTTTCTGGGACGTGGCGGAATTGGGATGCTTCGCAGGCGCACGGTTCAGGTCCGTGTGGGCTAACCGATGTAACAGCAACTATCGCAGCCGTTTGGAGCACAATTTGAGTCAGGTAGTTTTGATTACCGCAACAATCGCGCCGTTGGAGCTCAATATGAGTCAGGTAGTTTTGATTACCGCAACAATCGCGCCGTTTGGAGCTCAATATGTGATTACCGCAACTATCGCAGCCGTTTGGAGCTCGATTTGGATCAGATAGTTTTGGAAACTGCAATTACCGCACCGTTTGGAGCTCAATATGAGTCAGGTAGTTTTGATTACCACAACTATCGCGCCGTATGGAACTCAATTTGTGTCAGATAGTTTTGGATGCCGCAACATTCGCAACGAGCAAGCCAAGCGAAGCACATAACGACGTCTTGGAGCGATGGCGCGTCCAAACGGGGCGATCGTATGAGAGAGGGGAGCGCACCTGTTCGCTGCCCAATAATTCGGCGGTGAACACTTTGAATAGCTCACAGTGCAACCGTTAGCCTTGATCGAATGGAGCAGTGTGAACGATTTGCTCCACTCCGACATTGTAATGCGGCTTCACAGAGCTGCGATACTGGTTGGGCGTCATGCCGGTGTGCTTCTTGAACATGGTGCAAAAGTAAGGATAATTGCTGAACCCGACTTTCTCCGCAAGCTCGTAGTTGCGGAATTCCCCGCTCGCCAAATACCGCTTGGCTTGTTCCATCCGCTGTTCTTGAATGTAATCCACGATGGACGAGCCGACTTCCTTCTTGAACAACTGCCCCAAATAAGAGGAGCTGAGCTGAACTTCGCGGGCGATAATATCCAACGTCAATTCTTCATGTAGGCGGGATTTGATCCATTGGATCGCCTTGGCGATTTCCGTGCGAACCGGTGTCGTATGGCTAGCCTTCTCACGCTCGCGAACCCACATGGCCAGTCGGCCAAGCGCCTGATACAAGCTGGCTGCGTGCGCAAAATCCGGCCAGGGCGGCATGGACTCCGCAATGTAATTCGATCCCGAACCGGGATTAAGGGTGGCGATCCATTCTCGCAACTTTCCCGGCCCCGGCCGATACTGCAGCGCCGCGTTCGTAGCTTTGTGCAGCCAAGCATCGAAGCCATCTTGGGAGAAATCGCCCCAAATTCGGACAAACTCTCTTTGCAACGAATCGAATACCTCGCCCGGCCAAGCCAGAAAAGGAGCCGACCCCTCCGCAAAGATCGGATGCACCTCCCGCTGGTAAAACCGCTGAGCCAGCAGCGCTGCACATTCTCCGTGAACTTTCCGAATCTTCCGCAACAAACGAATCGGCCGACCGATCGCCATGCACAGCTGCAAATCCAAATATTGCCGCATCGGGCGTTCCAGTTTCCGGTTGAATTCGACAACGAAACCCGCCACATCCCCGTCATCCAACTCCGCACCAACCCCCGTTCCAACCCCCGCACCAGCCTCCATACGTGCCCCCGCAGCACTCCCACCTTGCCGCAACAAAATCGCAAACTGCCCCAAGGCGATCGGAAACAGCTCGAACCGGACGGGGGCGAACTCCTGCAACGTCTCCCGCACAATCTCCAGCATGCTGAATTCGAGCAAAGAATCGTCCTGCCTCGGGTAGCGCTGTTTGTATTGCTCCAATTCGTCGACTTGGCACAGCAGCAACCTGTACTCCGCCTTCGCCAGCCGAATTCCGATCGGTTGCCCGCCCCGAACCATCTCTTCCGGTTCCGCCAACACGCCCCTTAAAATATGGTCGAAATATTGCCTGCGCAGCGGATACTGGTACTGATGAAGCAATAGTTGTTGCGCGTCCCGTGTTTCGCTCAGTGTCCGATTCGCCTCGATATCACGGGACGCTCGCGCCAGCGCTTCTTGCACCTCGGCCAGCTGCAACGGGGACTTCAAGATATACCCGCACGCATGATGCCGAATCGCCCGTTGCGCATAATTGAAGTCGCGGTGCGCAGTCAAGATGATGCATCGGATGTCGGGATGATCCCGATTCAAGTGGTCGAGAAGCGTCAGCCCATCCATCACCGGCATAGTAATGTCAATCAAGGCGATGTCCGGTTGCAACGCCTCGCACACTTCCCTTGCTTCTTCCCCGTTGGCCGCTTCACCGACGATCCGATATCCCCAAGCCGTCCAAGGGATATACTCGCGGAGATGCCGCTTAATCAACGATTCGTCATCGACCAGAATGACCGACTTCATGCTAGCTTCCTCCCCTCGGCCGAATCGATCGGCAACCGGATGTGAATGCGAGTACCCATCTTCTCCGTACTCTCCACAGTCATGGTGAACGGCTCGCCGTAAGTTAGCCTTAGCCGTTCGTGCACATTGCGCAGCCCCAAGGGTCCGACTTCGGCGTTCTCTTCCTTCCCGCTGGAATCCGCCTCGTCGTCGTCCTGCTTTCGTGAGAGCAGGTGCCGGATTTGCCGCATTCCGGGCTCGGGGATGCCCACTCCATCGTCCTCGATCATGATCCGCCATTCGCCTTGACCGGCAACCGTACCGATGAAGAGAGTGCCTGGGCGCCTTGCCGGAATCAGTCCATGGAAGATGGAATTTTCCGCAAGCGGCTGAAGTATGAATTTGGGCAACTGACACTCCAAGGTGGACGGGTCGATGTTCATCTCCACATCAAACTGGTCGGAGTAGCGAATCCGCATCAATTGGATGTAATCGTCCAGCGCCTTCAATTCCTCTCGCAAAGAAATCAGTTTCGGCGCCTTGTCGAGGCTATACTCCAACTGTCCGGTCAAAGCCGAGATCAACTGATCCACCTTGGCCATCTGCCCTTGCTTGGCGGAGATGCCGATCGCATTCAACGTGTTGTACAGAAAATGCGGCTTGATCTGCGCCTGGAACGCCAAGAAGTCGGCCGCCTTCTTCCGCTCCTCCGATCGCTTCAGATTAGCGATCAACTCGCGAATTCGCGTCGTCATCTGGTTGAACTGCCGGAACAAAACCCCCAGCTCATCTTCTCGTTCCTCGCGAATCGACGTATTGAGCTCTCCCAGGCTGAATCGATTCATGGAGGAGGCGATCAAGCGCAGCGGACGGCCTACCAGTCTGACGATCAAGGTGGCAATGCCGAGCGAGAGCAAGAGTGAAATCAAGGCCAGCAGCCAATTAAACGATGCGGTATTGCGCAGCGGCTTGAGCAGCTCGGTCTGGTCGAGAATCCAGACGACTTGCCAGCCGAGCACGTTGTTGACGCTGCGAATCATGTTCAGCGTCTGTCCATGATCAACGATCTGCCGGGTTGACCAATCCGTGGTGAATAGCTCGGAGGACAGCTTTTCAAACACGTAGCGATTTTGATAGATGTCAAAGCCGATATATGGCGTATCGCCGAAGACGGGCCGGTTGTTGCGGTCCAGCAGCAGCAGATCGCCTTGCAGCGAAGAGCGTTTGTTGGGATATAGCGCTTGGTACAATTGGGTCAAATCCAAATCGAGGGTCAAAATTTTCGGTTCGTCCGTCGCATTCGCAGCAATCTTCATCGCGGCAGTGACGGTATAAGAGGAGACGGGGGAGAAGTAAGGCGACAGCCAATACACGAAATTCGCTTGCTTCACATCGGCCAATTCCGCAAGAAACGCCGTATCCTCAGTCAGCTTCCAACTATATAGAGACGTGCTGGCCAGTATGTTTTTCCCTTGCAGCAAGTGAATGTTCTTGGCGTTCGGAATGTACAGCAACAAATTTCCGGTAAACCAACGGCCGATTTCCTCGTTATTTCCCCCTTGCACCAGCACGTCGCCGGCGACCGAACGGAAAAAGCTTTCCACATTTTTTAAATTCAATTGCAAGTATTCGTTCGATTTATCAATGATCTGGGAGGCGTAATCGGTTTGTGCTTGCAGCAAGGTGGCTGAAGAATGCCGATAGTAGAAAAACCCGAGGGTCAGAATGATCGATTCCACGAGTACGAACGTAACGAGAAACAGCCGCCACATCATCTGCTTCTTGCGATATTGACCGACCGCGAGGAGAAGCAAGCGCTTTATATCCATAGAAGAACCCTCCCGGCCGCATAAGTTGGGGATCACTGCAGGTGTCGCCCGCCGAATCCTATTATAGTGGAAAATGCTCCCTCGCCCAATACCTGCATCCCATTTCGTCGGATTTCGAAACATTTTGATAAATATTGAATTTTTTCGCCTCCGCGAAACGCCTATACTGAAGTTGCCCCAAATGTCCACAGGAGGTTTCCATGCTGAAACAACTATCCAAGAATCGGGTACGGCTTCTTTTCATTTGGATCGGTTTGTGCTATTTTCTCATCTTCAAATACGCTCCTATGTACGGCCTCGTCATCGCTTTCCAAGACTACCAGATCGGCAACTCGTTTCTCAGCGGTCCGTGGGTCGGATTGGCGCATTTCCGCACCTTTTTCGAAAATCCCGATTTTACCCGAGTCATTACCAATACCTTGTTAATCAGCTTGTATCGGTGAATCTTCATTTTCTTCCCGCCTATCATCCTCGCCATTCTTCTGAACGAGGTGCTGAAAAACTGGTTCAAGCGCTGGGTGCAGACGTTGACGTATTTGCCGCACTTCTTGTCGTGGGTCATTATTTACGGGATCACGTTCTCCTTCCTGTCCGAAGGAACGGGGCTCGTCAACCAGTGGATCAAGGACATGGGCTTTTCCACTGTCGACTTCATGCAATCGGAGCACTGGTTCCGCAGCATAATTGTGATGACAGACGTGTGGAAAGACACCGGTTGGAGCATGATCATCTACATGGCGTCGATCGCGGCCATCAATCCCGAGTTATACGAAGCAGCGAAAATCGACGGTTCCAGCAAATGGCGGCAAATTTGGCATGTGACCATACCGGGGATCGCGCCTGTCATCATTTTGCTGCTGATTATTCGGCTGGGGCATATCATGGACGCCGGATTGGAGCAAATTCTCGTGTTCTATAACCCGCTCGTGTACTCGGTCGGCGACATAATCGATACGTGGACGTACCGGATGGGCATTCTTGAAGGCCGTTACAGCTTGGCGGCAGCAGTCGGCGTGTTCAAGTCGGCGGTGGGGCTGCTGCTGATCATGGGAGCGAACTGGCTGGCGCGACGTTGGAACGATTCGGGAATTTGGTAGGAGGAAAAAAAGGATGATCATGTCTCGCGGGGAACGGTTGTTCCATTCCGCCAATACATTATTTTTACTGCTGGTTGGTTTGGGAGCGCTGTTCCCGTTTCTGTATATTGTATCAGTTTCGCTTACTCCGACGTCTGTCGTCGATCAATACGGAGGGTTCCTCATCTTCCCTCGCCAAATTACGTTCGCAGCTTACAACCAAGTATTTTTCAACTCGGGAATCCCCCGTTCGTTGCTTAACTCGCTGTTCGTGACCGGTGTCGGCACGCTGCTCAGCTTGCTGTTCACGACGATGATGGGGTTCGGCCTGGCCAAGCAAGGCGTCCCTGGACGCAGCATCTACTTGTTTCTCGTCGTCTTCACTATCTTGTTCAACGGCGGGATCATTCCGACCTACCTGATCGTCAAGGATGTCGGTTTGCTCAATTCCTTATGGTCGCTCATCATCCCGACACTGATCAGCCCGTTCAACCTGTTGATTGTCAAAACGTTCTTTCAGCAAATTCCTCAGGAGCTGGAAGATGCGGCGGTGATCGATGGGTGCGGCGAATTGGGTATTTTCGTGCGGATCACGCTTCCGTTGTCAGTGGCCGTTATCCTGACAATAGCGCTCTTCTACGCGGTGTTTTATTGGAACGTGTATTTTCATGCGATTCTTTATTTGACCAATTCCGAGCTTTATCCGTTGCAAGTTGCGCTGCGCCAGCTTCTGCTGCAGCCCGACCCGACGGCTTTGGATATGAGCGCAGACTATCAGGTGCCGACCGAAACGATGAAGATGGCAGGGGTGGTTGTGTCAACGTTGCCGATCGTGCTGGTGTATCCGTTCGTGCAGAAATATTTTCTGAAAGGGGCGACGCTTGGAGCGGTGAAAGGTTGAGGATGTAGAAGTCCGGTGAATCACTGTCGCTTCGAGGGTGGATCATTCTTCCGATCGCTGCCGCTTCTTCAGAACGATTCCACCCCCTTCGCGACTTGTTCACCGGATTCGAAATTGAAAAAGAAAAAAGGATCAGGAAGCCTGTTGCTGATGTTATCGCTAAACCCAATCTAGACAAACCCAATCGAGGAGGAACTTCACTTGAATACGAAATGGAAAACGCTTGCCGCCTGTTCACTAGCTGCTTCTCTTGCGCTCACGGCTGCTTGCTCGCAGAACGTCAAACCGTCCGAGTCGTCCGGCACACCGGCGCCGGCAGGGCAATCGGGAGCGGCCGCTGCCACTGACAACAGCAAGAAACTGACGATCGAGTACGCCCGCCAGCTGAACTCCGTGAACGCCACCGACCAGAAGCAGATCGAGAGCAATCCGGTCAGAACACAAGTGGAAAAAGATATGAATATTACGCTTAAGTTGACGACGACACCGGGACAAATGACAGACTATACCCAGAAGCTGAACACGCGAATCGCCGCCGGAGATTTACCGGATATTATCCGGGTCGGCCGCGACGACCTCGTCAAGTACGCCCAGAACGGCACGATCATTCCGCTCGACGACTTGTTGAAGCAGGTGCCGGATTTGCAAAAGTCACGGACCGCCGAGGAGTGGGCGCTTGAGAAGATCAACGGCAAAATTTACGGCGTTCCGCTGCTCAATCAAGGCGGTGCGGAAACGGCGCATTACATTCGCCAGGACTGGCTGGATAAACTCGGGTTGAAAATGCCGACGACGACAGATGAGCTTTACCAGGTGCTGGTCGCGTTTACGACGAAAGATCCGGACGGCAACGGGAAGAGCGATACGTTCGGGTACAGTGCTCCGGGCTTGAACACCGTCCAGCAAGGGATGTTCACGAACGCCTTCGGCATGCCTCAGATCGGTTCGATCAAGTCGGGAATGCCTGAGGATTGGATCGATTCCAAAGGGGTGCTGCATTTCGGCGCGATCTCCGACGAATTCAAAAACTACCTGATGTATTTGAACAAATTGACGACGACGAAAGCGATCGATCCGGATATTTTGACGAATACGAATCCGATTTTCCAGAAGAAAGTGGTGGCCGGCCAAATCGGCGTGGCGGCGATCGCCAATCCGCATAACTGGATGATCGGCGGCAATCCCAAATTGCTGAAGCAAATCAAAGAAGCCGACCCGAAGGCGAACTGGGTGTATATGCCACCGGTTAAAGGACCTACAGGCCTGTATGGGAACGATTCGAATTCGTCTTCCGCCAGCCTGAACGTCGCCGTTACGAAAAATGCGTTGAAAGATCCGGCGCTTGCCAGCCGCATCATTCAACTGATCGACTATATGGATACACGTCCGAACCCCAAGCTTGGCGGGAAAATGATCTCCTACGGCATCGAAGGAACGGATTACACAGTGTCCAACGGAAAAATTACGCTTCTGCCCGCGTTCAACGCCGATTCCACCGCATATTTGTCCTCTTTGCAGATGTCGGGCATCAAGCCGGATATGGATTTTTACAAAAACACGTTCACGGATAAAGATTTGGCCACGATCAAGCAAATTTTCGCCGATAACAGCAAGGGCAATGTCATCGCAGACAATTACTACAACGAGCTTCCGTTCGTCTTCAACGGCCAGACGTACATACAGGAGATGGAGCTCAAGTTTATTTACGGGAAAGTCGGATTCGATCAATGGGATTCGTACGTGAACACGCTGAAGACGACCTATAAGTTCAACCAAGTGATGGATCAGCACAAAAAGGATCTGCAAGCCGTCGGCTTGCTGAAATAACAGGAGGAAAGGGAGGCGGGGGTATTGAACCGACGGCCGAACGTGCTATACATCATGGCGGATCAATGGCATGCCGATTGCTTGGGACTTGTGCGAGAACAAGTACGAACGCCGAATTTGGACCGATTGGCCGGCGAGGGTGCGCGGTTTACGCGGGCATACTGCAACAACCCGGTGTGCGCGCCGTCGCGCGCCACCTTCATCACCGGGCAGTACCCGCACACGCACGGCATCCTGGGCAACGACGTTCGCGATCTGGCCGATCGCAATGAGCAGACGCTGGGTGCGGTGTTCCGCCGCACGGGCTATCAGACGGCGCTGATCGGCAAGTCGCACATGGTCGGGGCGTGGGATCGCGAAGGGTTTGAACATGTGCGTTACTGCGACTTGTGTGACTGCGACCGCAACGATCCGCTGCAAAATCATTATTATCGCTATTTGTACGATCATGGACTGGCCAGCGAATACGACCTGGGGACGTTGAAGCCGGAACACCCCGGCAGCAACGTACGGGCGTTCGTGTCGCAAATTCCCGAGGAGCATTCGCTCGAGACGTGGACCGGCGATGAGGCGTTGCGTTTCTTGCATTCACGGGATGAACGAAGACCGTTCTTCGTTCATCTCAGCTTCCAGCGGCCGCATGAACCGTATACGGTGCCTTGCGACAGCGGACTTCTATATGACCCTGAGGCGATCGAATTGCCCGACGGGTGGGTGGACTTGTTCGAGCGGCGATTCGCCGGCAAGCCGGAGAAGATGCGGCAGCTGGCCGAGCGAGTAGGAGGGTTCCCGTACGTGCCGGAGGACGAGGCGGATTTGCGTCGCCAGCTTGCCTTCTATTACAGCCTGATCACCCGGATTGACGGGCAGATCGGGCGGGTGCTCGATTACTTGAAGCAGGCGGGCGAATACGAGAATACGGTGATCGCGTTCGTGGCGGATCACGGCGATTTTGCCGGGGATCACGGCTTGGTCAATAAAAACATCGGTATCTATGAATCGATTCACCGCATCCCGTTCCTGCTGAAATATCCCGGCGGGCCGGCGGGCCGCGTCATGGACGGGATTGTGGAAAGCGTCGACTTGTTCCCGACGTTGTGCGAGCTGTGCGATTGTGCAGAACCTGAAGGGCTGGACGGGAGAAGTTTGATCCATATGATCGAAGACAATGCGCCGGGAAAGTCGTCTACCGTGTGCGAATGGTCGGTGGGGCTGTATGAGTCGCGTGTGAATGCGGTTCGCTCGGATCATTATCGGCTTGTATACTACGGGCAAGGTGAAGGCGAGCTGTACGACCATAAGCATGACCCGCACGAGCTGGAAAACCGTTACGACGATCCCGTCTATGCGTCCGTGCGCCTGATGCTGATGGAACGGATTACCGATCATATTACGCAGTACAAGACGAAGTCCGCCAAGGAAATTAGCCAGAAGACGAGCTACGGCACCCGCAACACGATGACCCGGCTCATTCACACCGGCCGGCGCAATTGGGACGAAGTCAAGCATTTGTATACGTAAAAGCTGGAAACCACAGACCGTAAAGCACATTCCCGCTTACCCTCCGAATTGTAACGGTTGCAGGATAGGCTAAACGGTTAGGAATCAACCCTTTCAAATTGTAACGGTTGTAATCGGGTGCTAGTATGCTGTTTTCAACGATTTTAGGGCTTGATCGGGAGATTAAGCACATTGGGCAAACGTTAGAGGTGGAAGTGGGGCAATTGAAGCCATATAAGCCTAGTTTTCAACCGCCAGAGATCTCGTCATCGCATACTGCTGTGGTTCAGGATGCTTATACAAAGAATCAATTTGCGAATAGAAGACACAGACCCCAGCGTGTGTCAGAAAGAGGGTGTGGTGAATGTCGGATTCAGGCAATGCGATTCCAAATTTCAATTTCAACAGCGGAGTGCCCGGGGGGCTGCCCGACGACTGGACTTTGTCCAGTCCGCGGCCTGCATCGGCTCCTCGCTTCACCTTGGTTGAAGAAGCGGGGAAGAAGGCGCTCGCGATTTGCGGAAGCGGCGACGAGAACGGCGTCGGTACACTCGTGGCCCGTGTCGTCGTGGAAGGCGGGCAAACGTATCGTTTGTCCGTCCGCTTCCGCGCCCCCGCCGAAGTCATTCCCACCCAACATTTGCTGTTTTCATTCTTCGTCGGCCGAACGTTCAATGAAGGGATATTTGACTTCAGGCAAGTCGGAGAAGGGGAGTTCGCGGGAGACAACGTCTTCTTCGTGCCGGGGGATGGCCCGCTCGAGGCGGAAGTGCGCATCGGTTGCAAATTCATGACCGCTGGGGCTGTCCTGATCCGCAAGATCGGATTGGAGCCGGTCGATCCGCTGCCGGAGCGCCTGGTCCGCATCGCGTGCTTCGAAGGCTGGACAGCCGACATCGCCGCTTGGGAGCGCGCGCTGGACGCGGCGGCGGAGCACGGCGCCGATCTTGCGCTGCTGCCGGAGACGTTCACCGGTGACGATGTGATGCGAACGCAGCAGCCGATCGACGGCGAGTGCGGCCGACTCATGACGTACAAAGCCCGCCAGCACCGAATGTACGTGGCCGGCACGTTCTTCCATCGCGACGAGGCAGACGGCTGCCTGTACAACACCGGCTTGCTGTTCGACCGACAAGGCGACAGGGCGGGAAGGTACGATAAGTTCCATCCGTTCAGCCCGGAACTGTGGGAGAAAGGCGTCACCCCCGGTACAGAAGTGCCGGTATTCGATACCGATTTCGGACGAATCGGCATGATGATCTGCTACGACAGCTGGTTTACCGATATCGCCGAATTGGTGGCGCTGAAGGGCGCCGAATTCATCTTGTTTCCGAACGCCGACTACTACCGAAGCTTGATGCCGGCTCGCGCCAACGACAATGGAGTGAGAATCGTCTGCAGCAGCATGTACGGAACGTCGGGGATTTGGGATACATCAGGCGCCGATGTGGAGCGCCCGGACGCGGATCCGTCGCGTCACGCGAATAACGATCGTACGTTTAAGGAGGTGATCCGCAAGCGAATCGATGGAATCGAAGGAATCGGCCTACTGTTGGCCACGCTGGATCTGAATCAATCGCCTTCCGCGCACAATTGGGGAGGTCCGATGAGATCGGCGCCCGGCGGTCGCCGCAATCGAAGGGAACAGAAGCGATTGCTCTACGAGGACATTCAGTCACAAATCAACAAACGATGAGAGAGGTGTAATGATGATGATTCGAAAATTCCGTGTGCTCACACTTGCCTTGCTGCTGGCAGCTCCACTCATGGCCGTACTGCCGCAACCCGGCTCTGCATCGCCGCCGCCAAGACCGGTGGTCTCCGACCATACGTTGCTGACGCCTTCCGGAGACTTGCTGCGCGGGTCGCACGTCTCCTACGGAGCCAATTGGTCGGACTTAACAGCGCTCGCCGAAGACGTCAACGTCTGGCGTCGGGCGCAGGAGTTTGGCCTCAACCTGATGCGGATCACAAACCGCGACGCCGAAGCCTACAATATCAATCATGGCAGCAATCCTCCGAACCCGCCTCTGCCTGTCTGGTCGATCGAGGATAATCTGGTGGAATTGGACAAA